>JADHMB010000038.1 GCA_016780365.1 Flavobacteriales bacterium | reverse complement strand
ATAAGGTTTTCAAATAGCGAAGCAGTAGTAGCAAATAAAATTGCCAATACTCCCCAAAGAAGTGTAAAATATTTAGACGACATTAAATAATGGCGATCATTTTCTTTTTTCTTAATAGACCTTTTATAAATGTCTATGGTGGTGGTGGATGCGAGGGCATTTAATTCAGATGCCGTGGAAGACATAGCTGCGCAAAACATTACTGCAAATAATAGTCCAATTACACCTGTTGGGAGATAGTCAATTACATAGGACATAAAAATATAATCTTTATCATTTGTCTCTGCAGAGGGGTTATTTTTTATCACAATAGTTTTAACATTATTGTTAATTTCGTGCATTTTGCTTTCTATAGATAAAACACTTCTTTTTAACTCTTGGACTCTTCCCTTGTCTTCATTCTTTTGAGCATCTAGTAGACTGTAAATATCCACTGTCTTTTTATCATGTAATACTTTAAATTGGTTCTCTAAATTATTTATTTCTTCAGAATAATTAGAGCTTTTTATATTGTTAAGTTCTACCTTATTAAAAAATATTGGAGGAGTATTAAATTGATAAAAAACAAAAACCATAACTCCAATAAATAATATGATGAGTTGCATGGGAATCTTAAGAAGTCCATTCATAATTAGTCCCAATCTGCTTTGAGCTAATGACTTTCCAGTTAAGTATCTTTGTACTTGCGATTGATCTGTTCCAAAATAGGAAAGGAATAGAAATAGAGCTGCTGTTGTCCCAGTCCAAAAATTATACCTGTCATCCAAGTCGAAATCAAAATTAACTAGGTTAAGTTTTCCCATTTTTCCAGCCACATTTACCGCATCCAAAAAGGTAATATTATTTGGCAACATATTTATTACTAAAATTCCAGCAAGAATCATTCCCCCCATCATTACTGCCATCTGTTGCTTCTGTGTTTGTGTAACCGCTTTAGTCCCCCCTGAAACTGTATATAGAATTACCAATAACCCAATAAAAATATTGGTTAAAGTTAGATTCCAATTCAATAAAGTAGATAGAATTATAGAGGGAGCATAAATAGTAATTCCTGTGGCCAATCCCCTTTGAATTAAAAATAAAAAGGCAGCTAAGGTTCTGGTCTTTAAGTCAAATCTAGTCTCTAAATATTCATAGGCTGTATATACTTTCAATTTATAGAATATTGGTAAAAAGGTAACTGATAGAATAATCATTGCTATAGGCAGTCCAAAATAGAATTGAATAAATCTCATCCCATCAGTATAAGCTTGACCAGGGGTAGATAAAAAAGTAATTGCACTGGCTTGGGTAGCCATTATAGAAATTCCTATTCCCCACCATTTAGCATCGTTATTTCCTTTCAAATAACTTTGTAAATCTTTTGCACCACGAGTTTTCCATATGCCATAAGTTACTATGGAAACTAAGGTGAAAATTAATACAAACCAGTCTAAGTTACTCATGAAAAATTCTGTGTTAACCAGCTAAGAACTAAAACAAATAGTAGTAAAACTAGAAGAAGAAGAATATACCAGTGGTTCCAAGATTTAAATACTGGAGGTTTTTCAGATTCAATCATTATTTAAACTAATTATATTAACTAATAATTTATATGCTCCGCTTACTCCAGCAGGAAGTTGTCGAAAAAAAGAAATTCCTGTATATGTATAATAGCCTTTGCCATATTTAGCTATAAGTAAAGATCCTTTTTTTGGCTTCTCATTAAAATCGTTCCAAGAAAATATTGGTTGGTATTCTTTACTCCATGCATCTGGAAAATACAATCCTCTTTCTTGAACCCAGTTATTAAAATCGTCTTTAGCTAACTTGTTTGGGAAATTCATTACAGGGTGAGAATTATTTAAAAATGTTACTTGTGCGTCTTCTTGAGTTACTCTATCTCTCGAAATTTGGAGAGGATAGGGATAAAAATCTTTGGTCTTTAGCCTGTAGCTAGTATTGTATTGAACTACCAGATTCCCTCCTTCTTTAACATATTGAAGAAGTAAATTAGAAATATAAGGTGCTTTTTCTTCAACATTAAAAAACCTCACCCCTGTGATAACTACATCGAAATTTTTTAAATCCTTAAGAGTTAGGTCCTTGGTAGTTATTTGCTTGACATCGTATTTCAAAATTTTTAAATGTTGATCTACTAAATCTCCTGCTCCCATTAAATATCCAATTTTTTTAGGAACTGTATTTAGGTTTAAATGCACCAGCTGTAGTTCGGATTTTGGAAACCATCTTTGCTCAGGAATGTGGTCATAGACAATTGTATTTATTGCATGGGCATCTGTCCCATTAATTTGGACTTTTAAAGTTCCAGAATTAGCGTTTTTAAGAGGGTAAATAAAATACTCTAAGACCAGCTCTTCATCTACAGTTTTTAAAGAATATTCAGTTGGTCCTATTACTTTCCATCCTTGGGGATGAATAATGTTAATATCTCCTTTTTGTTTTGCAGAGTGAGCAGCTACAGTAACCAAAATTTTCTGAGTAGATTCATCAGAGAATATCATTACTTTTTGATCGATATTTGCTGTTACTTTTGGGCAAACTACCCAATTTTTATTTTGCTCTCCTTTTACTGGATCGTTCCATTTAAAGACCAATGGCCTTTTATATTCAATAGTGGCATCTCCAACTTCTACAGAAATTAAAAATTCTGCTGAGGGATTATTTTCAGCTTTACCGATTAGCTGTAATGAATCGACATTATAGGCCCCCAAAAAAGCAGGTTTTTCTAACCAATATGGCTGGCTAATAGGCAGTTTTGCGGGGACAATAGCTTTATTTTTTAGCACATTTTTTTGATTTTCTTTCAATGGTTTTGAAAGTTTTTTATGAAAATTGAAATCCTTACAAGAAATTGATTTCAATTTCATTTTGATATTAGATCTGTTGATAATTTCTAAATTAAAGAATACAGAATCTTCGTTTGATTTTTTAGAAGACAAGGTGGTCATTTCTATATATAAACCTGAACATTGTAATATTAAATCCTCTACTTCTTTCATTTTAATTTTCTTCCAATGTTCATCTTCTAATTGTGAAATAGCAGTCCTTAGCTTTAAAAGCCTTGGAATAGACTGTGAAGGGGCGCTTATAGAAAAATTTCTAATGATTTCACTAGTCAAGGATTTTATTGCTGCATTTTTTGAAATTCTGTCCCAAGAAAAATCCAATGATTCAAATAATGCGTTACTTGCGGTATCTCCTTTTAAATATTCAAAAAACTCTAGATATTCTCCTCTTTTACCAGTGCTGCCAAAGCCTTGTGTCTTATGCATAGACCTACTTAAAGCAGCCAATTCATTATAGGAGGTTCCTAATAAATGGTTGTATCCTCCTATATCTAAGGAAACAACTCCTGGATCATTATCGGAAATATTACTATTCCACCATCTTCCAGTATTTACCACTACTCTCTTGGGTTGCCAAACACTTATATGCTTTAATTGCTCTTTAAAGGCTAAGGAATCTGCTGCCAAATCAAAAGCTTCCATCGCCAATAGCGCAGAAGAAGTATGGTGGCCATGGCCCCCTTTTCCGTCAATGGGAAAACGACAAACTATCACATCTGGACGAAAATTTCTTATTACCCATACCACATCGGAAAGAATCTTTTCCTTGTCCCATATTTTCAACGTCTCTTCTGGTGTTTTAGAATAACCAAAATCATTGGCTCTAGTGAAAAATTGTTGTCCTCCATCTAGCCTTCTTGCCGATAATAATTCCTGGGTTCTTATAATTCCTAACTCTTCCCTAATCTCTGTTCCTATTAAGTTTTGTCCTCCATCTCCTCTAGTAAGAGACAAATAACCTGTATTTAAAAGCTTTTCATTTGCACAATAACTAATAAATCTTGTGTTTTCGTCGTCTGGGTGTGCTGCTAGATAAAGAACATTTCCTAGAACATTTAATTTTTTAATTTGATGGTAAATTTCAGACCCGCTTAATTGTTGAGCAGAGTAAGAAAAAAACAGCAGATTTAAAAAAAATGAGAGAACAATTAATCTAAATATATGCATGCTATTCTATTTATAAATTATGTTTTAATTGATGAAAGAATGTGCAATTCCTACTACCATCATGTCAAATAAACATCCTACTTCTTTAGAAAATATTTTGCCGTTTGAAATATGGTTATATCCAACTGAAAGATAGGTCTTAGAATTTATATAAGAACAAAAATGCCAAAAATGATGAAAATTAAGTCCACTTTGAAGACCGTCGTTTTTCTGAGAATTTGACTCTACCCAAACTACTGCTAGTTGAGATTTTAAAAATGTTTTTTTTGCAATTTTAAAAGACAACTCTTGCCCCATTCCCAAAGCATTGCCCCCTTTTTCTGTCAAATGGAAAACAGCTACCGGACTAGCGGTAAATAGCCTGTCAAAAAAATTGGAAGCCGAGCTAGATTGACTGAAGTTTTCGGGTTTATCTAAAGATCTTTTAAAGGGAAAGTAAACTTGGGCAAAAATTGAAAAATTTCTAAAACTATTTTCTCTTTCAGAAGCTCCTGAGAGTCTAGACTTATAAACTCCAGAATTTAAACTCATTTTAAAAGGTGTTTTCTCTAACTCAAATTCAACTTTTTCCACCTGCGAAAAGCTTACATGAGAAAAAAATATTGTGGAAATTAAGGTTAATATTAAAGGTTTCATGTTGAGCTTAGTTAACTTTGTAACAAAGTAGATCTAGAGTTTACTTTTAAATTTAGCGGTAGTCCTAATGGTAAAGTTAAATTTTCTTTTTCATGTCCTGAGGGAAAATTAAAAACTACAGGAAAATCAAATTCATTTAGTTTTTGTAATACCATTTCTTCTACATCTTTTCCAAATGCTATAGAATTGTCTTTGGTGTTGGTGAAATGTCCTACGATGAGCCCCTTTATTTGATGAAATACACCTGCAAATTTCAACTGCCATAGCATTCTATCAATTTTGTAAAAATATTCGTCTATGTCTTCAATAAATAAAATTTTATTTTCAAAATCTGGCTGATAATTGGTTCCTAAGTTAGCGCACAAAACAGAGAGATTTCCTCCAACTATAGCGCCCTTAACCTCACCATGTATGTTTTTAGAAGTAGAATTTATTTTATAGTTTATTTCTTGTTTAAATAAAAATTGCTTTAAAGATTCTAAAGATTGGGGAGTATTTAACCCAATATTTATTGGCATTGTAGCATGGATAGAGGCTGTATTTAAAATAATATTAGAGAAACAATGAATATTGGTAATGTCTGAAAAACCTATTATCCATTTAGGGTTTTGTAAAAAAGGCGCTGGATTTAATCCTTCTAAAAGTTGAATAGATCCGTATCCTCCCCTAAAACACCATATAGCCTTTGCAGTTGGATGGTTTATAGCCCATTGAAAATCTAATACTCTTTCTTCTTTATCCCCTGCAAAAATACCAGTCTTAGCTAAAATATTTTTGGAACGCAATGGTTTTAATCCCCATTTTAACAATAAATTTTCGGCCATTATAAGCGATTCTAATTCCACTTTTCTAGCCGGAGCTATTAGAATAACCTCGTCGTTAAGTTTTAATTTGGGGGGTAAATTCATTTCATTTAAATTCTTTAGGATAAAAATAGCATATTAACTTATATTTGGCCATTCTAAATTAAATTTTGAAAACTCCAAAAAGACACACCATAACCGCAGCTCTTCCCTATGCTAACGGTCCATTGCATTTGGGCCATTTAGCAGGTGTTTATATTTCTGCAGATATTTATGCTCGATTTTTAAGGTCTAATGGCGAAGATGTTGCTTTTATATGTGGTTCGGACGAGCATGGTGCAGCTATCACCCTAAGAGCAAAAAAAGAAAATAAAAGTCCAAAAGAAATAGTAGATGAATACCATTTCTCCAACAAAGACATATTTGAAAAACTAGGAATTAGTTTTGATATTTATGACAGGACTTCTTCCAAACACCACCATGAAACTGCCCAAGAGTTGTTCTTGGAAATGGATAAAAAAGGGGCTTTTGTAAAAAAAGAGTCAGAACAATACTTCGATGAAGAATACCAACAATTCTTGGCCGATAGATATATAACTGGCCAGTGTCCTAAGTGTGGGTATCAAAATGCCTACGGAGACCAATGTGAAAAATGTGGAAGTGCTCTTAGCTCTTCCGAACTTATTCATCCAATTTCCACACTTAGTGGAAAAAGTCCTCAACTAAAAAGTACTACTCATTGGTATTTGCCTTTAGATAGACACGAAAAATGGTTGAGTGACTGGATACAGAAAGGAATTTATAATGGAGAACAAGTGCACAGTCCAGAAAATTGGAAGAATCAAGTAGTTGGCCAGTGTATGAGCTGGATTAAAGCAGGCCTTCAGCCTAGAGCAATTACAAGAGATTTGGACTGGGGGGTGAGCGTTCCTGTGCAAGATGGAGAAGGAAAAGTACTTTATGTGTGGTTTGATGCACCCATTGGATACATTTCAGCTACCAAAAAATGGGCAAATGAAAATGGGAAGAGTTGGGAGGATTACTGGAAAAGTAAAGACACCAATTTAGTTCACTTCTTGGCCAAAGACAATATTGTCTTTCACACCATCATATTTCCTGCGATATTATCTGAACTAGATGGATATATTTTACCAACCAATGTGCCTGCCAATGAGTTTTTAAATTTAGAAGGTCAGAAATTAAGTACTTCAAGAAACTGGGCGGTTTGGGGAAAAGACTACATAACTGAATTCCCAAATCAAGAAGATATTTTGAGATATGTACTTTGCTCCATTGCTCCGGAAAACAAAGACAGTGATTTTTCATGGAAAGATTTCCAAGCTAGAAACAACAATGAGCTTTGCTCTATTTTTGGGAATTTTGTAAATAGGACTTTAGTACTTACAAAGAAGTATTACAACAGAGTTACTCCATCTAGAAATAATCTTTTAAAAGTAGATATTGAGTTGCTGAAAACTATTAAAGAAACTCCAGAAAATATTGCACAAGCAATCAGTTCCTTTAGATTTAGAGATGCGCAAGGAGAAGCAATGAAATTAGCAAGAGCTGGAAATAAATATTTGGCAGACACAGAACCTTGGAAGTTGATAAAAACAGATCCAGAAAGGGTAAAAACAATAATGAATATATCGTTACAGATTACTGCTAATTTGGCTATAGTTTTCGAGCCTTTTATGCCAAAAAAAGCTTTGGAATTAGCCGAGCTATTAAATATCAACCTTCCTAGATGGGATCAAGCTGGTAAGGACCAATTAATAAATGAAAATCATATAATAAATGAGCCAAGAATTCTTTTTCAAAAGATAGAAGACGAAAAAATTGATGAGCAGATAAAAAAATTAAAAAATAAAGGCCAAAAATCCAATAAATATCCTCCTATGAAAGACGAAATTACTTTTGATGAATTCTCTAAAATGGACCTAAGAGTAGGAACAATTACAGCAGCAGAAAAAATAGAAAAAGCAGATAAATTATTAAAGCTAACAGTGGATACAGGAATTGATGTAAGAACTGTTGTTTCTGGAATTGCCGAACATTTTAAACCACAAGAGGTGATTGGTCAAAAGGTTAGTATTTTACTGAATTTGACTCCTAGAAAAATAAGAGGTGTAGAATCTCAGGGAATGATTTTGATGGCTGAAACAGAAAAGGGAGAGTTGGCTTTTATTTCTCCTACTAAGGAGATTGATACAGGAAATACCATTAGATAAAATACTCCCATAGTTCAACTGGATAGAATAGCCGCCTCCTAAGCAGTAGATCTGGGTTCGAGTCCCGGTGGGAGTATCTCTTAACAGATAAGACAGTGTAAATATTACTTACATTGTTACTTACTTGACCTTAAAACCATAGGTTCAAAAATAGGTACGAAAGGTACACTTCATTTATTTTCATAAAAATTTTACTGGTAATACTTTTACGAAATAATTTAATTATTAACGTAAATAATAAACAATGAATAATAAAGTAGCACTGGTAACTGCAAAAGAATTGTGGACAGAATTTGAAAAATTGAAACAAGAATTAAAAGAAGAAATGCTTTACGAATTAAAAGCAAATAGCGAAAGAAAACTTTACACACGTAAAGAACTTGCAAAACACTTAAAAGTAACACAACAAACAATTATTAACTGGTCGTCACGTAATATTTTAAAACCCATATATGTACAGGGAAGAGTATACTACAAAGCAGAGGAAGTAAATAATCTTTTAAATCAAAAGTTATGTCTGACATAAGAAAGAAAAAGAAGATTACTTCTGAATATAGAAAGCTATGGTATTATGAGATGTTGTATGGAACACTAAAGTATCACGAGCCACCTATTAGATTAGCTAAATATGAAATTGATTCTCACATTTTTATGCATCAGGTTCAAGGCAATAACTACACTTATGAAATGGCAATTAAAGATTTTGGGAAAAGAAAGCTTGATTTATTAATAGGTAATAGTTTAATTGAAAATGAAAATGGTTTGATGATTGATAAAAGAGTGATTGAAAATGTAGAAGAAGTATTAGATAAATCAATCAAAAGAACAGAGGCAGCTAACAGTAGATGGAATAAAGAAAAAGAGAATAATAAAGAAATAAATAATGATGCAAATGCATAAGCAAATGCAATGCTATATATATCATATCATAATAGAATCACAACATATTAAAATAATACTTAAAAATATATAACGGTTAATGTTTTCAAACGTTTATATGTATAGGGTTGTTTATTTAGGATAGTTTATTAAAAAGTATTGTATGACATTTCAAAAAGGACACAAATTAGCTACTGGCAGACCAAAGGGTAGTTTAAATAAGTTAACTAAGGCAAATAGAGAATTTCTTCATAGTATTTTATTTGATGAGGAACAGTTTATTAAAGATTGGATGGAATTAGATTTAAATGGTAGAATGGAGTTAAGAACAAGATTAGCATCTTATGTGCTACCAAAAGCAAAAGATACTGAAGATTTACAAAAAGAAACGCAGCTATTTATAGATGAACCTGTTGCAGTAGGTATTTATAAAAAGTTTGGTTTAGACCCTGACTTATTTGAGAATCCTCAAGAGTTAGATTTTAGAGAATGGTGTAAACATATGAGAGAAAAAAGTGAAAGAGAAGAAACGTTGACTTAGTTAAGAAAGCAAAGGGAGCCATATTAGACAAGAGGTCAAAAATGACCTCTTGTCTTTTTTTACCACTTTTTAAAACCTTACTGGCTAACATAATAGATTCGATCTCTGGAGTGAAAATGTTGTTGCAACTCTCGAAATCAAAATTTTCGAATTTTTCAGTAAAGATGCAACCAAGAATCTTCTGTTTGGTTTTTCCATCCGCCTTATCCTATTTTGTTATATTTAAGGAAGATCTTCTATCAATCTTTGAGGGTGTTTGAACGAAGTCTTTTAATTAAAAAACGATTTTCGTTCAGCAATAACACATAAGTAACGAGTGTAAAACTTCCTCTAATTGTGAATGAAGTAGCTCGATAATCCCTTGGTTGCAAAAATTTGGATAACGGATGATTATAAGCGTAGTATGACCAAACGGAATATTCCGTCTTACATATTGTTAGCAAACGTTTTGTTTATTAAATCAATGGCCTCTAAGATGTAGGAACTTGATTCGATTCTGATACCGTTTCCTCCAGCATTTAAAACAGGGTTGATGTCTTTATCCATTCTGTCACCAATAATCAATACATTTTCCATATTAATATTAAATCTTTCGCAGAGATATGGATAGGTAGTAAACTGAGAAGATTCCTTTTTTTGACCATTTTCCAATCCAATAATAGAATCAAAAATAGGATCAATTCCAATTGCAGTCAATGTTCTTTCTATTTGCGTTAAATAGCTATCGGAGTATAGAACGGTATGAAAATGTTTGGACGTCAATCTAAGTTCCTCCGCTAATTTTGGATTTGGTGAATGAATCTTCTCGAATCTAAATAATGGATCATGATCACGGTGTTTGTAAAATGCATACTTATCAATAGAAGGAAATAATAAAAAAGCATCATCACATCCTCCTGAAAAATGTTTTGGAAAAGAGAGTCCAATTTGTTTTTCTATGTATTGATTTCGATACTCAATGTGATACGGATGAAGTGAGGTTCTGTTAGTTAATGTTCCATGTAAATCAAAAACAACCAACTTTATATCAGAAGACTTAAAAAAAGTGGTGATCTTTTTCTTTTCTTCTCTATCTAACTCTATTTCATAGTTCGTCATCCTTTTTGGTGTATGTTTGCTTTGTTCCAGCTTCTCTAAACTATTTTTGTTAGAATAAAAAAACTTCTTTATCATTCTTAAAACACTTAAATTCTAACATATAATTATTTGGGTCTTTTACAAAGAAAGACAGATGTTCTCCTACCGAATCCTTCATAAATATAGTTTTAACTGATGTACCTAAATCTAATTGTATAAGTTCTCTATACAATTTACCAAACGCTACAATATCTATAATGATTCCAAAATGAAAAGAAGGCAGTATTTGTTCTTCTAAACGATAATTTTTAAATTCAAAATTAAAGTCTCCAGATTTAACAAATGTTATTTGGTTTCCATATAGATTAATATCTAACCAAGCAGTATTAATTCTACCTACTTTTGCTTTTAAAATTTCCGAATAAAAAACTCTTGTTTTATAAATATCTCTACAGGGAAGTGATAAATGAAAATTTGCTGCCATAATTATAGTTTTTTAAGTTAAAAGATAATTAACGTATTTTCCTGTTGTTATTATTGATTGTTTTGCTCTAAAATAATTCTGCTTTTAATAATTAAAAATTATCATCTAAATTTTCTAAATCATCAAAAGATTTACCATCATCTGAATAATCTTCCATAGTTTGCTCTAACTTTGAACTTATTTTAACTAAATAAACAGTAGCATTTGTTCTTACTTCAACTGTACTAATTGTTTTTCCCTCAGAATTCTGAAAAGAAATAATATCACTGTAATTATATCCGTCAGGATATTTTTCTACTAATAAATCTAAAATATCAGTATTAAGTTTCTTATAATCTACAATTACTCGTTTCATAATTACATATTTAATAGGTAAGCAAAAATTAAAGGAGCAACAATAGTCGCATCACTTTCAATAATAAATTTAGGTGTATCTAAATCTAATTTCCCCCAAGTAATTTTTTCATTTGGTACTGCGCCAGAATAAGAACCATAACTTGTTGTAGAATCTGATATCTGACAGAAGTAACTCCAAAATGGGGTGTCTTCTCTTTCCATATCTTGGTATAACATTGGTACTACGCAAATAGGAAAATCTCCTGCAATTCCTCCTCCAATTTGGAAGAAACCTATTCCGTTTTCTGAATTATCAGTATACCAATCTGCTAAGAAAGTCATATATTCTATTCCAGATTTTATTATTGAGGCTTTTAGTTTTCCTTTCATTACATAAGAGGCAAAAATGTTGCCCATTGTAGAATCTTCCCAACCCGGAACTACAATTGGCAAGTTTTTTTCTGCGGCGGCATACATCCAAGAATCTTTTAAATCTATTTCGAAATATTCTTCTAAAACTCCTGATAAAAGTAACTTATACATAAATTCATGCGGGAAAAAACGCTCTTCTTCTTCTTCTGTATCTTGCCAAATTTTAAAAATATGTTTTTGTAATCTTCTAAAGGCTTCATCTTCTGGGATACAAGTGTCTGTAACTCTATTTAATCCTTTTAACAATAAATCCCATTCATCTTGAGGTGTTAAATCTCTATAATTTGGTATTCGTTTATAATGAGAATGAGCTACTAAATTCATAATATCTTCTTCAAGATTTGCTCCTGTACAAGAAATTATATGCACTTTATCTTGGCGAATCATTTCTGCAAAAATTTTACCTATTTCTGCAGTACTCATAGCACCAGCCAATGAAACTAACATTTTGGAGCCTTGCTCTAATTGTTGTTCATAACCTTTTGCGGCATCAACTAATGAAGCTGCGTTAAAATGCAAGAAATATTTTTCTATAAACTCAGATATTGGTTTTGTATTAGTATTGATCATCATTAAATTTTATATGGTTCTCTAATCGATTGGACTCTAAGTAATTGACTTCATAAGTGTCTTCAGATTCATCACTTTGAAATTTATAGCTCAACATTTTATAGTATAATTTGGCAGCTAAAAAATCTGAAGATTTATCAACTTCATTTGGACATAACTCAACGATATCAAAGCCCACCACATTCTTTTCTTTAAAAACTTTTTTCAAGAAATCTAAGGTTTCATACCAAAGCAAGCCACCAGGTTCAGGCGTTCCAGTACTTGGCATTATTGAAGGGTCAAAAGCATCTAAATCAAATGTTATAAATACATTATCTGTCATCTGGTCAATAGCTAAATACATCCAAGAATCATCTATTGCCATTTCGTGTGCAAAATAGGTTTTGTCTAAATTCATAATAGATTTCTCTTTTATGTCCATGGAACGAATGCCTACTTGAATTAAATTGGTGTTCTGACTGGCTTCATAAACTGCACAAGCATGATTGCAAGAACTACCATCATAACTTTTTCGTAAATCGGCATGTGCATCTATATGCAATACTGTTAAGCTTGGAAACATTTCATTAAATGCTCTAATTGTTCCAATAGATATAGAATGTTCACCGCCAAAAACAGTTACAAATTTGTTCTTTTTTATATAGCTTTTAGTTTCCTGATGTACAGCATCAACCAAAGCTTCTGGTGTAGCATTTACTGTTATGGGTTCAGCTAAATAAATACCTTGTTTATAAACTTCTGAATCGGTTTCAATGTCATAAAGTTCCATGTTTTCAGAAGCATTTAAAAAGGTATTTGGTCCTTTATCTGCTCCTTTTTGCCATGTACTCGTTCCATCATAAGGGACAGGGATTAAAACTACATTTGCTGTTTCTAATTTTGCATAATTTTCAGGAATACCTGCGTACGTTCTGTTATTTTTCATATCCTAATATTGAAAGTAGTTCTTCGCTTTTCTGCTCTTCTTTAAATAGTTTAGTTGTTATTTTACTATTATTATTTCTATCAATTAAAATGTGTTTTGGATGAGGTATTAAGCAGTGCTGCAGTCCTCCAAAACCACCAATGGTTTCTTGGTAAGCTCCTGTGTTAAAAAACCCAATATAGAGTGGTTTGCGTTTTTCGTAAACAGGTAAGTAAATTGCATTTGTGTGTTGTTCAGAGTTATAATAGTCATCACTATCACAAGTTAAACCACCTAACAACACTCGTTCATATTCTTTATTCCATTTGTTTATGGGAAGCATTATAAAACGTTTGTTAATAGCCCAAGAATCTGGTAGTGTTGTAATAAAAGATGAGTTTATCATGTTCCATCGTTCTCTGTCATTTTGTTTTTTTTGATATAAAACTTCATAAACAGCACCTCCAGATTCTCCAACAGTAAAGCTTCCAAATTCTGTAAAAATATCTGGAACATCTACTTTAGCTTTATCACAAGCCGTTTTTATCTGATTTATAATTTCATCAATCATATAGGTATAATCGTAGTCGAAAGCTAAAGAGTTTTTAATAGGAAATCCGCCACCAATATTTAAGCTATTTAATGTAGGACATACTCTTTTAAGTTTGATATAAACACTCATGCATTTTAATAACTCGTTCCAATAATATGCATTGTCTTTAATGCCTGTATTGATAAAAAAGTGTAATATTTTTAGTTCTACTTGAGGGTTTTTTTGTATTTCACTTTCATAAAAAGAAATAATATTTTTATAACCAATACCAAGTCTACTTGTGTAAAACTCAAATTTTGGTTCTTCTTCAGAAGCAATACGAATACCAACTTTAAACTTACTTTTTGTTTCATTTAAAAGTAAGTTCAACTCTTCGTAATTATCTATTATTGTTATGCAGTTCTTATGACCTTCATCAATTAAACTGGCAATTTTTGAAATGTATTTATCACGCTTAAATCCGTTACATAACACATAAGTATCATCATTAATTTTCCCTTCTAATTTTAGTGATTTTACAATATCTACATCAAAAGCAGATGAGGTTTCTATGTGGATATCGTTCTTTAAAGCTTCGTCTAAAACATATTTAAAATGAGAGCTTTTTGTGCAATATGCATAATGGTATTTTCCGTTGTAATTTTGTTTCTTAATTGCATTGTTAAACCAGTTTTTAGCTCGATTTATATTTTCAGAAATTTTAGGTAAATAAGTAAATTTTAATGGCGTGCCATATTGTTCAACTAATTTTATCAAATCGATATCATGAAACAATAAGTTGCCATTTTCTGTATGAAATTCTTCTTGAGGAAAATCAAAAGTTTGTTCTATTAAGTCTTTGTATTTAGTATTCATTTTATTTAAAATAAAAATTATAAAAAAACCAGATGCTATCTTATAGCGAGGTTTTGGATAACCTAAATTGAAAAAACACTAAACAAGTAGTTGTAAATATACGCCTCTAAGACTGAGGTTTTGTAATATTTTTAATAGAAGTAAAGAGGAAGACACCCTAATTTTTCTGTTACATTTCTTAAATGAATCACAACTTCTTTTCTTCCAGAAAAATTTGTTTACAGAATAAGTGAAACTTAACATTTAACCCATCATAAGTAAATCAAATGTAGTTTATTTTTTAATAAAAGAAACTTTTCAATTAAAATTTTTCTTTTTTAAAGATATAAATTGTCAATTTGGTGCTGTCGTTTCTGTTAATTATAAAAATAGAAGTTTATATGAATTTATTCATTAACAAGCCAATGAACTAAATAATTTGGGGTTAAATTTTGGTCTACGCTACTCAAAGGGACTTACTGATGTTCATTATATTAATACTAATGGTTTTAAACATAGTTTATTACAATTATCTGTTGGATATATTTTTTAAAAAATAAAACTTAACTAAAGAGTCATCAATCCACTTCCTTCAAAATTAAAGGAAGTTTAAACTCATTATTTAAGTGTTATTGTTGAAGGGGAATTGTATATCGTCCAAGTTGAGTGGATCGTTAAAATAAGAAATTGTGCTGCAACTTTGAATAATAGGGGGAGGTTAGTTATTTTTTTTCATTGCTTTTAAAGCATATTCTGCTCCTAATAATGAAGCTCTGGCTGCACAATAATCGTTATGCATTTCTTGAGTAATATTTTTATTAATAGCGGCTGATATTTTAATTATTTTTTCAAGTTCAGTTACTATATATTTAAACTTTTCAATTCTTAAATTTATTCCCTCAACATCTAAATTTCCTTCTTTAAACCTTAAAATATATTCTTCCTTATGAGCTTTCGCCCAATACTTGTAATTATCTACTTTAATATTTATTGTTTTCGCAAGCATTGCGTGTCCATTGCCTCTTTTTTGAATTATTTCATACCATTGAGGTATTTTCTTCATCTTTTTGATAAATAACTTAATAGCTTCTTCATAATAATTGGGTTGGTACTTTTTTTGCTTTTGTAGATAACTAATAAATTTTTCTCTTTGAACTTTTTCAGTTTCAGAACTTGTTTTTTTTTTCAATTTAGAATTTAAATTAAGTATTGAAGGAAATGTGCCTGAAGGAGTGGTCAGGTAAACAAATAGAAGAAGTCCACCCAACCCAACAAGTATTAAAAAAAATTCAGTTTGTCCGTACAAATCGTATTTAGTTTGTAAGTTTTTAACCATTAAAGTAAGAAAAAGTTGACTAAACAACGCAGTCAATTGGGTCAAAATGCTTTTTAAATACTTGGTTTTCTTTGTTCCAGTTCTTCATTGCTTTATTGAATAAAACATTACGTTTTTCAATTACTGGTTCTTTTTCAATTACACTTAACGATACTACTTTTTTAAGTGGTTTTAAGTCGTTGTAAGTTTCGTTTACATATCCAATAAATAAGACACTTTTACCGTAAAATATACTTTTCATACGCCAATACATATAACTAAGCGAACGTTGATTGTAAAGTATCTTATCGTCTTTAAAATACTGCATTACATAGTTAAAAAAGTCCTTATTGCTTTCTGTTTCAAATAAAGGGTCTTTTTCTGTATTCCAAAAAGTATCACTTCTAAGTTCAACCAACAATGCTTTAAAGTCGTCAAATTCTTGTGAAAGTGGACTAAGGTTAAGTTCTTCAACAAATACGTTCATTATTATTTCGTGAAAGCACTTTTTAAAATGTTCTTTAAATTCAATTTTAAAACAATGTTCTTCAAATTTAGTCCAGTATTCTTTAATACAGTTTCGCATTATTTCAGCAGTGACAAAAGGTAATCTTTCTTTGTCTTTTCTTTCAAGGTATTCAACAAAGCCCCAATGTTTCATAAACTCAGTAACTTCAATACTACCAGCCATTAATTCTTCTTTTGTCATTATACCCTTCTTAAATTTCTTACTGGTGTATCTATGTCATTAATAAGTTTAAAATACTTAGTATCACTAAACATCTTTGCATTTTCTTCTTTAGTAGTACCAATATAACCAAAGAAAGATTTACGGTCTAAATGTCCACTAATTTGCATTATCCTAAACTCACTTACTCCAGCTTTATAACTATTTGTGCAGAAAGAACGCCTGGCAGTATGGTTGCCAACAAGCTCGTACTTCTTAAATGACCTCACTGGTTCACCCTTTATTTTTTTAGCATATACCTTACTATCAATACTTGCCCAATTGCATATTTTCTTAATTAATTTATTGCTAAGTGTAACACCTACTTTTGGCAATTTACCGTTGTATTTTTTAAGTATTTTTTGAGCAATGTCGCCAATAGGTGCAACTACTTTCTCGTCTGTTTTACTTTGGTAAAATGACAAACAAAGTATGTCTTCGCCATCTTCTTTAATATTAACAATATTTTGTTCTTCGTCAAGTTCTAAATAGTCCTCAATTCTTACCCCACAAGTCAACGCAATAAATACCCACTGGTCGCGTACAACTTCATAAATTGGTTCGCGTTTGCTTAGGTCGTGTTTATATAAGCGTTGTATTTCGCCAATGTCTAAATAAGTTAATACCTTGCCTTTTTTGTCGTCCTTTAAGCGTTTTACAGTATCGCTTTTATAGTTTCTTAAGGTTATATTAAGGTGTTCTTCAACTATTACATACTTGTTAATGAAGGTTTTAAAATTTGCAATGTTCTTATTAATGCTACTGTTTATTAATGTCTTTCGTGTACCATTTATATTAGTGTAGTCACTAAGAAATATTTGTAAGTCCCTAAAGAACTTTTTGTCTATTTGTGGCGGTTTAATGTCGCCTTTTTGCCTTATATATTCGCTTAAATGGTTTCTAAAAGTGACGAACTTTTTAATACCGTTTGCAGTGTATTTACCCTTATCATCTGTAAGCATATAACCACTTTTACATAGTTCAATATAGTTGTCAAGGTGTTCTAATATGTCGAAATTATTAACTTCTTTTTTAGCGTTTACACTTGCCTTACCAAAGTCAGTTACAATACTTTTACAAAGTTCTTTTGTTATAAATGTCCCCTCAGCTTCGTATAAGTAAAGTTGGTCTTCTACAAACTTTTTTAAGTCGCTTAAGGTTTTGTTTTTTTCTTTTGGCTTGTCTTCTGTAAGTACGTTTCTAACTTTATTTTTGTGAAGGTTGTTTTTATCATTAAGAAAAAGACCAGTAGAACAACGAAACTGTCGTCCACGTCCTAAACTTATTTCAATGTCAATAGCATACTTTATTTTGGTAGCTTTTATTGTTCGTGTGCGGTAGTAAACTGTCATAATTAAATATTTATAGTCCAAATATAAACATTACTTACAATATTACTTACATACTTTTGTGACTATTTTATAATATTTACAAACATTTTAATCTGTAATAACAAGAACATCACGTACAAATACTAAAATAAATTAAAATTATTTAGGGGTAATTTACTCACGGTGAGAGTACATTTAAAAAGAAAGCCCTATACAATGTTATAGGGCTTTCTAGGTTAATTAAATAAAAAATCTCTTATAAATTTATACTCAAAACCTTACCTTAACTCCAAAGTTCCAAGTTCTACCAAACCCATACCATCCTTGGTTTAAGTTATGGTAACATTAGTAATAGAAACAACAAGATTAAAGATAAAATATAGTATATAGTTTTTTTAATCTTCAATTTTCTAATCATCA
>JADHMB010000037.1 GCA_016780365.1 Flavobacteriales bacterium | reverse complement strand
TATATGTGAGTATTCATTCTCTTCATAGAATTACGAAGTTTTCCGGGAAAGATGGAACCAAACCCTCTTTGAATAAATTAGGATCTCCCGCATGGTCATTGGCAAAACAAAAAGCCAAGAAAAAGATAAAAGAAGTAGCTTTTGATTTGATTGATTTATATGCTAAAAGAAGAATGCAATCTGGTTTTGAATTCCAACCTGACACCTATCTTCAAAATGAATTAGAGGCATCTTTTATTTATGAAGATACACCAGATCAGCTAGCATCAACATCTGCAGTAAAATTAGATATGGAAAAGCCACATCCAATGGACCGGCTTGTTTGTGGAGATGTTGGTTTTGGGAAAACTGAAATTGCTATTAGAGCGGCTTTTAAAGCAGTAGCAGATAACAAACAAGTGGCGGTCTTAGTTCCTACAACGGTTTTAGCTTTTCAGCATTTCAGAACTTTTTCTGAAAGACTTAAAGATTTTCCATGTAATGTTGATTATATCAATCGTTTTAAATCTCCCAAAAATTCTAAAACTACTTTAGAAGGTTTGAAAAACGGGAAAGTTGACATTTTAATTGGAACTCATAAATTAATTGGAAAGGATGTTGTTTTTAAAGATTTAGGACTTTTAATTATTGATGAAGAACAGAAATTTGGTGTTGGAGTTAAAGACCAACTTAAAAACATTAAAGTTAATGTAGATACTTTGACACTAACAGCTACACCAATTCCAAGAACACTTCAATTTAGCCTAATGAATGCTAGAGATTTATCCATTATTAATACACCTCCTCCAAACAGATTTCCCGTTGAAACAATTGTTCAGTCATTTTCCGAAGACACCATTAAAGAAGCTATCGACTACGAGATAGAACGAGAAGGGCAAGTATTTTTTGTTCATAACAGAGTTCAAAATATTAATGAAATAGCAGCCATGATCACTAGATTATGTCCAAATGCAAGAATTGCTGTAGGGCACGGCCAAATGGAAGGTAAAAAGTTAGAGGCTATTATTTTAGACTTCATGGATGGACTATACGATATTTTAGTAGCGACAACAATTATAGAATCCGGAATAGATATTCCCAATGCCAATACCATAATCATTAACAATGCCAATCATTTTGGGTTAAGTGATTTACACCAGTTAAGAGGAAGAGTTGGGAGGTCAAATAAAAAAGCATTTGCCTACTTATTTACACCACCTCCTCAACATCTTTCTTCCGAAGCAAGAAAGAGACTCCTTGCAATAGAACAATTTTCTGATTTGGGAAGCGGATTTAATATAGCTATGCGAGATTTAGACATAAGGGGTGCAGGAGATTTATTGGGAGCAAACCAAAGTGGATTCATCAATGATATTGGATTTGACACGTATCAGAAAATTTTGGATGAAGCAATTCTAGAATTAAAAGAAAATGAGTTTAAGTCTGTATTTTCAGAAGAACTAAAAGAGAGGGAATTTGTAAAAGAATGTATATTAGAAACAGACTTGTCATTAGTGATTCCAGATGATTATGTAAATGATATAAATGAACGACTTACTCTATACAAAAGACTAGATACTTTAACATTTCATGAGGCTATTAGTACTTTTTCTAAAGAGCTAAAAGATAGATTTGGAGAAATCCCAAGCCAAACAAAAGAACTAATTAATACATTAAAACTTAGAGAACAAGCAAAAAAAATAGGATTTGAAAAATTAGTTATAAAACAAAATAAATTAGTGGGAAAATTCACCACTAGTCATCCTACTTATTTTGAATCAACTAGTTTTACCAAGGTTTTAAACTTTGTCCAAAAGCACAAAAAGGGAGTCCAACTTAAAGAGAAAAATAAGGTTTTGATTTTAACACTTGAAAATATAGGAACTATTCAAGAAGCTAATGAAAGGCTTCAGCAGTTAATGGATTAAGATTTTATCTCAAAATCATCCATAAATTTAGTAGTGAAATCGCCCTCTAAAAATTTTTCATTTTCTAAAAGTTGTTGATGAAATGGAATGGTTGTTTTAACTCCTTCAATAATATATTCATCCAATGCTCTTTTCATTTTCTGAATTGCTTCTTCTCTAGTTTGGGCTACAGAAATTAATTTAGAAATCATAGAGTCGTAATGCGGAGGAATTATATAATTAGCATATACATGGGTATCAATTCTAATTCCATGACCGCCAGGAGAGTGGTAGTTGGTAATTTTCCCTGGTGAAGGGATAAAGTTTTTGTGAGGATCTTCAGCATTAATTCTACACTGAATAGCATGCATTTCAGGGAAATAATCTTTTCCTGATATTTTTTCTCCGGAAGCAATTTTAATCTGCTCCTTAATCAAATCGTAGTTGATTACTTCTTCAGTAATGGTATGCTCTACTTGAATTCTTGTGTTCATCTCCATGAAGTAGAAATTACGATACTTATCTACTAAAAATTCAACAGTTCCAACTCCTTCATACTTAACTGCTTTTGCAGCTTTTTTCGCAGCTTCTCCCATTTTTTTTCTTAACTGTGTAGTCATAAACGGGGAGGGTGTTTCTTCTACTAGTTTCTGGTGTCTTCTTTGGATGGAACAATCTCTTTCAGAGAGATGACAAACTTTACCGTATTGATCTGCAGCAATTTGAATTTCTATATGTCTAGGTTCCTCAATAAATTTTTCCATATACATACCATCATTTCCAAATGCGGCAGCTGCTTCATTTCTAGCTGAGGACCAACCATCATTTAGTTCTTCGTCATTCCAACAAAGCCTCATTCCTTTACCTCCTCCTCCTGCAGTTGCTTTAAGCATTACAGGGTAGGTTATTTTATTAGCAACTTTTTTAGCTTCTTGAAAATCTTTGAGAATTCCAACAGAACCAGGTATTGTAGGGACTTTTGCTTTTCTCATGGTTTCCTTAGCCGAAGCTTTATCTCCCATAGAGTCTATTTGTTCAGGAAGAGCACCAATAAATTTAATTTCATGTTCTTGACAAATTCTAGAAAAATTTGCGTTTTCCGACAAGAAACCATAACCCGGATGAATAGCATCTGCATTGGTAATTTCAGCTGCAGCAATAATATTTGGAATTTTCAGATAAGAATCTTTACTAGAAGCCGGACCTACACATACAGCTTCATCTGCAAATTTTACATGCAAGCTATCTTTATCTGCGGTTGAATAAACAGCAACTGTTTTAATCCCCATTTCTTTACAAGTTCTAATTACACGTAATGCAATTTCTCCCCTATTGGCTATTAGAATTTTTTTAAACATAGTTAAAGTGTTCTTTTTAAGAAGGGTCTATAAGGAATAGAGGTTGATCAAACTCTATTGGGGACACATCGTCAAGTAATATTTTAACCACTTTTCCAGAAACTTCAGACTCAATTTCGTTAAAGAGCTTCATAGCTTCTATTATACATAGCGTATCTCCAGGTTTAATTACCGATCCAACTTCAATAAATGGTGGCTTGTCTGGAGCTGAGGATCTATAGAAGGTACCAATCATTTGAGCTTTCACAGTGATTAAATTACTATCTTCTTTCTTCTCTGGCTTTGTTTCTGCAGGAGTTGAGACTTCAGCAACTACTTGTGGAGGCTGAACCATTGTTTGTGGAATAGAACCAACAGGACTTATCTGTTGTACAATTTTTGTTTCTTCTTTAAAATTAGTTTTTTTCTTGGCCATATAGTCAGACTTTATGACAAGTTTAAAATCTTTTTTTTCGATTTCTACTTCGTTGACACCAGCTTTGGCGACGAATTTTATTAAATCTTGGATCTCGTTAATATTCATATTTAATTCATTAAATAATATGTAAATCTAAAATAAAAATGATTTAATCCTTAATTATCTTACTAATATGCCCATTTTAAATAAACACTTCCCCAGGTAAATCCACCACCAAAGGCAGCCAATACTATATTATCACCTTTTTTTAATTTTTTCTCCCATTCCCACAGACATAGTGGAATAGTTGCGGATGTAGTATTGCCATATTTTTCAATATTAATCATTACTTTATCCTTAGTTAATCCCATTCTGTTAGCTGTAGCATCAATTATCCTTAAGTTTGCTTGGTGTGGGACAAGCCAATCAACATCTTCTCCAGTAAGATTATTTCTTTCCATTATTTCAGCAGAAACATCGGCCATTTTAGTGACGGCAAATTTGAAAACAGATCTACCTTCCTGAAAAATAAAATTATCTGGGTGACCAACATTTTCTTTAGTAATTGGGAAAGCAGAACCTCCATGTTTTTGGATAAGCAATTCTCTTCCCGAACCATCCGCTTTTAAAATAGAATCTATTACTCCATTTCCTTCTTGATCAGGCTCTAGTAAAACTCCTGCACATCCATCCCCAAATATCACACAAGTATTTCTATCCTTATAATTGACGATGGAGGACATAATATCTCCTCCTAAAACAATCACCTTTTTATATCTCCCTGATTCAACAAATTGTTGCCCAGTAACAAGAGTATAAATAAATCCTGAGCAAGCTGCACTTAAATCAAAACCCCAAGCATTGGTTGCGCCACTTTTATCGCACACTATATTAGAGGTGCTTGGAAATCTATGATCTGCAGTTACCGTACCAACTATTATCATATCAATTTCAAGCGGGGAAATTCCTCTTTTATCGCAAATAGCTTTAACGACTTGGCTTCCCAAATCTGAAAGTGTTTCTCCATCTGCTACAATTCTTCTCTCTTTAATTCCAGTTCTCGTGGTAATCCACTCGTCATTTGTGTCTACCATTTTTTCTAAATCCTTATTAGAAAGGATTTTTTCAGGAACGACACCATGCACACATGTTATCGCTGCATTTATATTGCTCATCTAAAGGCTTTTTTAATTTTAGAATTAAGGTTGGAATTAATTAGGTCTGTTCCTAACAAAATCATGTTTTTTATAGCATTTTCGTTACTAATTCCATGTCCAATTAAAACATTTCCATCCACACCAAGAACAGGTGTGCCACCATAAATTTCATAGTTAAATCTGTCAAAATAGTCGTCTTTAATATTTTTCTGATTAATTAAAGAATAAAAAGATTCTGCTAATTTAAGGACTACATTTCCTGTAAATCCATCACAGACTATAACGTCTGCTTTGTCATTGAAAAGATCTCTTCCTTCCACATTTCCAACAAAATTAATATCGTCGTTGTCTTCCAGTAACTGGAAGGTAGATTGAGTAAGTAAGTTCCCTTTCCCCTTTTCCTCACCAATGTTTAGAAGACCAACCTTTGGCTTTTGGATATTGTAGACGTTCTCGGCAAAAAGACTCCCTAATATTGCAAATTGAAATAATACGTCAGGTTTACAGTCAGCATTTACACCAACATCTAAGATTAAACCAACACCACCATTTTTTTTAGGCAAAACCGAAGTTATGCTTGGTCTTATTACTCCTTTTATTGGGCCAATAGAAAACATGCTCCCAACTAACATTGCACCAGAATTGCCTGCACTTGAAAACACATCAATCTCTTTATTCTTAAGAGCATTGAACCCTACTGAAATACTATTATTGGGTTTTTTTCTAAGAGCCTTTGTGGCATTTTCATTCATGGAAATTACATCATCGGCATGAATGAACTCAAAAACCGAAGAGTCTATATTGTTTGATTTAAACCAACTTTTTGCCAATTTCTCGTCCCCAACTAAAACAATAGTTTCTTTTTCGCCAAGATATTGGGAAGCTAGATAGGCACCATTTAAAGTTGCATCTGGCGAATTGTCTCCGCCCATGATATCTAATCCAATTTTCAAAAAAAGTTAAGCTACGGCTTCTTTTTCCATTACAACTTTACCTTTATAATAAAGTTTTCCTTCAGACCAATGTGCTCTGTGATACAAATGAGTTTCGCCAGTAGTTGGGCAAGTAGCCAACTGAGGAGAAGTTGCCTTGTAATGAGTTCTTCTTTTGTCTCTCCTTGTTTTGGATGTTTTTCGTTTTGGATGTGCCATAACTTTTTATTTAAATTTTTTTAATTTTCATTCTTTAATCCTTTTAATATATTCCACCTCGGATCTTCTTCTTTACCTATTTGTTTTTGCGAGTATTGTTCCATAAGTTTTATTTGCTTGGAATTGCATTGGGTTTTTTTATGAATGACTCTTTTTGGAAAATTAACTAAAAAGTATTCGTAAAATAGTTGGCCAATATTGTATTCAAAGCTTTCTTCAGGTAGATAGACAATGTCGTCTTTAATGATTTCTTCTTCTTGATGAAGAAATTTGATTAGACAATTAAAATTATTACTAATCGGAACCTTCACTAAGTCTAGACATCTATCGCAAAAAACTTCGCAATAACCACTATAACTAAACCTTAAATCCATCAATAAATTCTCTTTTCTGAATTCTAAGTTTAAAGAAATATTACAGCTATTGTAACGGGAATAATTAAAAATATCAAAGAACGATTTGTCTATTTCAAAGTCAAAAAAATTTGGTCCAAGTTTAAGGCTTGAAAACGGAATACAAAATTCTTTTAATTCTTTCATTCCTTGAAATAGCATGCGAATTTACATATAATGAACTTAAGAAAAAAACTTTATTGAAAATTGATGAACTTTTCTGGATCCATAGGAAAACCGTTGTGCCAAAGTTCAAAATGTAAATGGGGACCTGTCGAGTGTTCTCCACTATTGCCAACAATAGATATTGGCTCTCCTGCGTCTACATAATCTCCTATTTTTTTAAGAACTTCTGAGCTATGCTTATAAATAGACAATAAATTATTTTTATGCTGAATATGAACAACATGTCCATCAGTTGGAGACCAGTTTTGATATACGATGGTTCCTTTAAGGATAGCAACCACTGCTTCGTTTTTAGGAGCAATAATATCAACTCCAAAATGTCCTGCTGATATATTCATTTTATTAGTTATTTCCCCAACTAAAGGAGGGAAAAGCAATAACTCGGGAAGTACATCTTTGGTTAGTGCACCACCGGGAATAACGTCAATGTCGTACTTTTCTCGCTTATCCACTTTTTCTCTGATTGTTTTTTCAGAAAATGAAAGCTCATTGGTAGTATTTATATTTTGTGATTTAAAGACTTTTTCAGAACTATCTCTGTCAATTGGTGTATCTCCATTAAGAATTTTTTGGATGTTGGTTATATACTGTTCTTCTTTATTTGTTTTGATAATTAAGTCATTTAATTTTTGATCCAGTTCTATATTTTTGTCAATTAGCTCTTTTTGAGCGGTTACACTTGGGTATCCAGGAATAAAAGTTTTAATAGAACTATAGGAAATTAATAGAAAACATAAAATTGAAAAAACAATTACAGAAAAAAGAAAAAATACCAATAAAGAAAACTTGGAAGTAGTGAAATTCCTTTTTTCCTCAAAGCTATCCTCATCAAGTACAACAACTCTTCGTTTTTCTTGAAGATTTTTAAGCCAAGTTGTAAACTTTGATTCAGTTTTTTTTGTTTTGCTCATTTATTTATTAATTATGCAAATATCTCAAATTTATTTACTCTAAATTAAATATTCTTTAATTGAATAAATAACTAATACAATAAGTTCAATAGATTGTGGTTAATATTGCAGATATATTTTTTTAATGAAACTAATTAAGCCCAGTATTTTATTTTTTGCCTTAGCATTTTTTTGGTCCTGCTCAACGGAGAAAAACAAAGTGTTAAATAGAGAGTTTCATAATTTACACGCAAAATATAATGGGTTTTTTAATGCCAATGAAATTATCAAAGTAACCTACAACGACTTCTTAAAAACAAGAAAAGAAAATTACAATTTAATTTTGCCAATTTTTCCTCTTCCCGATCTTGAACAGTCCAAAAATTGGTATGCTCCAATGGACACTGCATACAGAAAATGTGAACTTGTTATTTTCAGCCACAGAATGCCACATGCAAAAAAAGGAAAAAATAGAAATAGAGAATGGTGCAAGTACATTGACGATAACTGGATGACAATGGGTAAAACAAGATTTTACAAAAAAGATCTTCCAAATGCACTTAAAATATTTCAACATATTGAGAACCATTACGAAATAGAAGACAACTATTACGAAAGTATTTTTTGGCAATCGAAAGTTCTTATAGAAATGGGCGCTTTTGATGAAGCAGAAGAAATTTTACTAAGCTTAATTATTAAGTTTGAGGAACAACAGTTAGAGGCTAAAGATCAAGAAAAGCTCTCTACAAAACAGAAAGTTAGATTAGCATTAATATACAATGAAAGAATAGACTATTTAGAGAGCAAAGAACCTGTGATTTCTCCAAATATTATCCATAAAATCTATCCAACGCTTGCAGATCTCTATATTCAAAATAAGTCTTATAAAAAAGCAATTGAAAACCTAGAAATTGCGGTTGAAAATAAATACAAAAAAGCTTTTAAAACAAGATTGTTTTTCGTTCTTGCCCAATTATACCATTTGGAAAATAATTTCAAGGCTTCTCTTTACTATCAAGAAGTTGTAGAAAGAAATCCTGAATATGAAATGGCTTTTCAGGCAAAAATCAATAGGGCGCTTTCTTTTAGTGGAAGAGATTCCAAAGCGATAAAATCTCAATTGTTAAAGATGCTTAAAGACGATAAAAACATTGAATATTTTGATCAAATTTATTATGCCCTTGCCGAAATTTCATTTAAAAATAATTTAGAAGAATTAGGAAAAGAACAACTGCAAAAGTCAATTAACTTAAGTACAAATAATGTCCCTCAAAAAATTAAATCTATGAAAAGAATGGGCGATTTGTTTTTTGAAAAGTCTCAGTATATCAAATCTTATCTCTACTATGATTCAATTCAAAAAACAGCATTGAAAGCTTATCAAAACAAAGATCAAGTAGATAAAAAGTACAAGCTGCTAAAAAATATTTTTACCAATAAAACTTTAATAGAAAAAAACGATAGCTTATTTGCTATTTGTGCCTTAGACCCCAAGCAGAGAACAGATAAGATTTATGAAGTTTTAGATTTAGAACTTGCTAAAAGAGCCAAAAAATTAGAAGCTCCATTAATAGCTAGCGCCAATAAAGCATTGTCTATTCCTAGTAGTAATTCTCCAATTAATCAATCTTTTTTTATTTGGGACCAAAAAATGTTGGAGCGAGGAAAAGTAGAGTTTGATAAAAAATGGGGAAAACGAATTCTTGAAGACAACTGGAGAAGAGGCTCTAAAACTGCTATGTTTTTAGAGGAAAATGAAGAAACTTCTTTTTCTTTTTCAAATAGTGA
Organism: Flavobacteriales bacterium; assembly: GCA_016780365.1. Lineage (GTDB taxonomy): Bacteria > Bacteroidota > Bacteroidia > Flavobacteriales_D > Parvicellaceae > MED-G20. Next base: position 9,607 of record JADHMB010000037.1, on the reverse strand, counting down.
GTTATTTGACGAACTTTCTCAAAATCTACCCTGTGACAATCAAAATCAATTGAAATCTATGAAAGACTCTAATATGATTTCGCTTTTTAATCTTGGAATAATACACCATTATGAAACAAAAAACCTCCTGCTCTCAGAAAAATATTTTAAAAGAATAATTGAAAATTACCAGCCCGAGACTCAATCCATTGCTTCGATTTACGAATTATATAATATTTACAAGGACCTAGAGAGGCCAAGAGAAAGCAGGGAAATGAAAGAACTACTTCTAAGCAAATATCCAAAAAGTAAATATTCTAAACTTTTATCAGGAGATGAAAATTTAAATGATTCTCAAAAAGCAATGAAAAAAGAACAAAAATTGTATTCCCAATTATTCTCTCTGTATCAAGCTGGAAACTACAGTAAAGTTTTAGAAACTTGCTCTTATAAAACCAAAGACTCGACCAATCCTCTAATTTGTCAATACGGGTTATTAAAAGCTTACTCTTTAAAGAAGTTAAACGATACTGCAAATAATAGCAGAGAATTAATAAATACCTTAAAATTTATATCCAACCAATGCCTAGGTACAGATATTGCAGATCAAGCAATTGCTGTTTTAAATGATTTAAAAATTAAAACTGCTCAAAATTTAATGAAAAAAGAAAACTGGAAATTTAATTTTAGTCCAGATACTATACATTATTTTATTTTAATTGCTCCCAAGGGAGGATTTTCTATGAATAAAGCAAAAAACAACGTAGCAGATTTTAATTCTGTTAATTTTTCAGATTTAAAACTCAAAGTTTCCAATACTTTTTTAAATACATCTGATCAGATGATAATAGTTAAACGTTTTGACAACAGTAAAAAAGCACTAGATTATTTCCTAGCTTTTAAAGTCAATAACGGAGCTATTAAAAGCTATAGAAAAGAGAAATTTTTTGTAGTGACCCCCCAAAACTTGAAAGAATTATATTTGGAAAAAAACACAGATAATTACCTCAAATTTTTTAAAGAATTTTATCAATAAGCTAACTTTCTTGTTTTTTGTATATTTGTAAAAATTATTTATGGTATTTAAATCGGATAAGAGCATGGCAAATTATAATAATAACCAATCTCCAGAGAGGCTAAACAGAATAGTTGAGGGGACACATATTGAGGGAGATATTAAATCTGATTCCAATATAAGAATCGATGGCTACTTGAAAGGAACAATCACTTTAAAGGGTAGATTAGTTTTAGGTCCAACAGGAAAAATAGATGGAAATATCTATTGTAAAAATGCAGATTTAGAAGGCAAATTAAATGGTATTATTGAAGTAGACGAACTTCTTACGCTTAAAAGTACAGCTAAACTTCAGGGAGAGATTTCTACCAACAAACTTTCTATAGAGCCTGGTGCAATATTTTCAGGAAATTGTAAAATGGGAGCAGTTCTTAAAGACATTACATCCCCAGACGAATCACGTGTGGAAACTAAAGAGGTTATTAAAGAGAAAACAGCTTGAACTGTATAAAAGTTAATTAAGATACGCATCCTAAAATTTAACAATATTTAATAAAAGCATAAAAATGAATACCAAATTATTAGTTCCAACAGATTTTTCAGAAGTAGCACAATCTGCCATGCAACACGCTATAAAATTTGCAGAAATTATTAATGCAGATGTAATCTTGTTACATGTAGTAAGTTCTAGAGAAGAGGTGGAAGAAGCTAAAGAAAAGCTAAGCAAGGAGATTACACTTGGAAGTTCTTTTTCTAGTTCTTGTAATGTAACTTCTTTTGTAAGAATTGGAAATATATTTGAAGATATTGGAGATGTTGCAGCTGAACTTGGAATTTCTCTAATTTTTATGGGAACTCACAAAGCTAGTAGATGGCAAAAATTAGTTGGAAGTAGAGCGATTAAAGTTATTACTAGCTCTCCTGTACCATTTATTGTTACTCAGGAAAAATTAATGAATTCTAACGGTTATGACAACATTGTTGTTCCTTTAGATTTAAACGTAGAAACCAAACAAAAGCTTGAACTGGTAGCAAAAATTGCACATTATTTTGATTCTCAAGTGCATTTATTAACCAACGATAACTCGGATGAATTTATTAAAACCAAGCTTAAGGCAAACCAAGTCTGGGCTAGTAATTATTTAAAATCCAAAGACATTAAAAACTCTTCACACCTTGTGGATCAAGCAGATAGTTTAACCGAGGGTATTTTTAAACTTTCTAAAGAAGTAGATGCTGATTTAATAGCCATTATGAACCTTGCAGACGAAACTGTTTTAGGCCTTTATGAAAATTCTTTTCAAGAAGAAATTGTGGCTAATGATTTAAAAGTTCCAGTTCTATGTGTGAACCCTCACCCTGTAACTAAAGTATCAGGCATTTTAGTTCGATAAATTAGATGCTTTCAGAACAAGAGCAGATTAGAAGAGATAGTCTCCAGAAGATCATAGATTACGGAATTAACCCATATCCAGCCGCAGAATTTAAGGTTAGTCATTATTCTGTAGATATTTTAGAAAATTTTAATGAAGGAGAAAAGGTCATTATTGCAGGCAGATTAATGCGAAGAAAAATTCAAGGCAAGGCTAGCTTTGGCAGTATTCAAGATTCGAAAGGAAAAATACAAGTTTATTTTAATAGAGATGTTATTTGTCCATCAGAGGATAAATCTTTGTACAACGATTTTTTTAAAAAATGGCTGGACCTTGGGGATATCCTTGGTATTGAAGGAAAGGTTTTTAAAACAATGGTGGGAGAAATCTCCATAAATGTAGATAAATTCCATTTGCTAAGTAAATCTTTAAAACCATTACCCCAACCAAAAACCGATAGCGAAGGAATTATTCACGATGGATTTAATGACCCTGAACTTAGATACAGAAGAAGGTATGTTGACCTTGTAGTAAATGAAAATGTCAAGGAAACTTTTATAAAACGTACCAAGATCATCAACTCTATGAGAAGTTTTCTTGCTAAAAAAGATTATTTAGAAGTAGAAACACCAATTTTACAAACAATTCCTGGGGGAGCTGCAGCTAGACCGTTTATAACCCACCACAACGCATTAGATGTTCCTCTCTATCTTAGAATTGCCAACGAACTATACCTGAAAAGGCTAATTGTAGGAGGATTTGAAGGAGTTTATGAATTTGCCAAAGATTTTAGAAATGAAGGGATGGACAGAACCCACAATCCTGAATTTACCCAAATGGAAATTTATGTAGCATATAAAGATTACCACTGGATGATGAACTTTACCGAAGACATGCTAGAATTTATTTGCAACGATGTCTTAGGAACTACTCAGGTACAGATTGGTAAGGAAAAAGTGAACTTCAAAAAACCATTTAAAAGAATCTCAATGACGGATTCTATTTTAGAACATACTGGCATTGACATTTCTAATATGTCCGAAAAAGAATTGAGAGAGGCATGCAAATCCATCGGAGTTGAAGTTAGTGACTCAATGGGAAAGGGAAAGTTGATTGATGAGATTTTTGGCGAAAAGTGTGAGAGCAGTTATATACAGCCTACATTTATTACCGACTACCCTGTAGAGATGTCTCCATTGTGCAAAAAACATAGAGATAATCCAGAGTTAACAGAAAGATTTGAGTTAATGGTTAACGGTAAAGAACTTGCCAATGCTTACTCTGAGCTAAATGATCCTATCGACCAAAAAGAAAGATTTGAGGAGCAAGTTAAACTGGCAGAAAAAGGAGATGACGAGGCAATGTTTATTGATTTAGACTTTATAAGAGCTTTGGAATATGGGATGCCACCCACATCTGGAATGGGAATTGGGATTGATAGATTGGTAATGTTTTTATGTAACCAACCATCTATTCAAGAAGTTTTACTTTTCCCCCAAATGAAGCCAGAAAAATGGGAAACAGGCCCTAACAAAAGCGAATTTCTTGAAATAAATATTCCACCACAATGGATAATTCCTATTTATGAGAGCGGTTACACCAACAAAGAATTACTGTTAGAGGCTAAGCCAACTGCAGTGCATCAAAAACTAAATGGATATCGTAAAAAGAACAAACTTGATATTCCTGCAATTCTTTTAGAGGAAGTACAATCGTGGTATAAATAGTTTTTTTTTCGCTACAATAACTATATTTAAATACTTTAAGGAGTTGATTCGTATTAATGAGATATTAAACGTTCAATTATTTGATAAAACAAGTTTAAGTGAACATATTTTTTTATTCTAAAAAATGTATAATTAAGCTCTCAAAAAAAAAGCTACTAATTTTAATGGCTTTTCATTTGTTAATTAATCCTTTTTTTATTTCTCAAAATAACCCAGACAGTTTTTTATTTGAAGTTTCTCAATTAAAGCTAAAGAGCTCTAATAAAGGGCCAATAAAAACCATCCCAGAAGAGCTAAATTGTTTTAGACCTTTTACAAAACAACTCAATGATCTAATTAATATCAGGAGAAATCAATTTTATTACGTGGACTCTATTTTAAAAGAAAATAAACTCCCTAAATCATTTGGTTTTTTGCCCTTGGTTTTATCTGGCTATAATTCCAGCCATTGCTCAGATTTATCCTCTAAGGGAATTTGGGCGCTAAGCTATATCACAGCTCTAAAAACAGAGCTTCAAATAAATTCTCAAATAGATCAAAGAATGAACAATCGGCTAGCAACTTATGCAGCAGTAAAACAACTTAAGTTTTTAATGGAAAAGTACAAATCTGAAAATTGGACACTATTGGCTTTTATTACTTCTCCAAGTTATGTTTCTCATATATTTAAAGAATCAGAATCAAAAAAGTGGGATGTATCTCAGGAATTTATAGATACTAAATATCTGCAAAACATCAAACTTATTAATTGGTTAAATCAACTTGATTTAAAAGACTTTAACAGTAACTATAAAACCAAAAATAAAAATTACCAAAAATTTTCTTTTAATGAGAATTTTTTGTTTGACGCTATTGCACAATTTAAAACATTCGATTTTAATCAAATTAATAACCAAAACCCATTTCTGACAGGGCAAATGATTCCCAAAAATCAATCTGTAGTTTTAAAAAAAGAGCTTGGAAATTTCATTTTAAAAAGCCAATCTAAAATAGTTGCATTTCAAGACTCCATGACCAATAATCTATTTCTAATGGAACAATCTGCCAAGAAGCCTTTAATCTACACAATAAAGTATGGAGATGTTTTAGGCCAGATAGCAATTGACTATGATATTTCTGTAGCTCAAATTATGAAATGGAATAATTTATCTAGCACAATGATATATCAAGGGCAAAAATTAAAGTTATTTTCAAAGACAATTGATCCAAATTTTAAGATTCATTTCTATCCAGTTAAGAAAGAGAAATATTTTTGGGAAGTAGCTTCAAACAGACCTGAAACTTCTGTAAAAAAAATATGTAAATACAATATTTATCAAGAATTAAAACAAAATCAACAATTAAAAATAACAAACAAATAACGCCCTTTTATCCACTAACTTTTTTAATAGGACTTTATGCGCTTATTTTAATTTTATTTTGGGGTTTCCCATCTGATGGTATCAAGTTAAATAATATAACTTTTGACTTTATTTCCAAAGAAGAATTTAATATTCCTATTCCGCCTGTTGCACAGGTTCCGGAAGTAATTATTAATCAAGACTCTATTAAAGAAATAGAAAAAATGAAAGCAGATAGTCTGAACAATTTAGTTTTACTTCTTGAGAAAAAGAGGAGAGATTCGGCACTATTTTCATTAAAGAAAATTCAGTATCCAGATAATAATAGATCATTGATATTTCCCTTTTTTAAAAAATTAGAAAATGCTAAATATAAAAAAGTGAGAATTATGCATTATGGAGATTCACAAATTGAAGGGGACAGAATTTCTGGGAGACTTAGAGAGCGGTTACAAAAAGAATTTAGTGGAAATGGGGCTGGGTTATTTGCTATTATTCCAGCAACGAGAAAAATCAGCCTTAAAAATGTTCCAACCGCCAATTGGGTTAGGAAAACAGGATTTGGCCCATATATTGACAAAAGTGTTGGGCATAAAAAATATGGTGCTTTATTTTCTTTTTGTAAAATGGAATTAGACTCACTACTAATAGATTCCAATTATCTATTTAATGGTGCAATAGCCATTAATAAACCCTCTAAAGCTTATAAATTATGTAGAGATTACAAAACCATTAAAATCTATTATACAAGTAAAGAAAAAACAATTTTCAGGATGCTTGTTAATGATTCCGTTTTTCATATTGATACACTATTAGAAGCCTCAGAAATAACCTTGAAAAAAATGACCTTTTCTAAGGCGCCAAAATCAATGGATATTCAATTCAGTTCTAATACCTCTCCTATAATATTTGGAATTTCTTTAGAGGGGAAAAAAGGGGTTGTAGTGGATAATATTCCATTAAGGGGCGCTTCTGGGACAGAGTTTTCAAAAGTAGATTATAGCTCTTTAAGTCAAATGCAAAAATTACTTTCTCCAGATTTATTAATACTAGAGTTTGGAGGCAATACTATTCCATACATTAAATCTAAAGACAGAGCTGAAAAATATGGCAGCTATTTTAAGAAACAAATTTTGAAACTGAAACGAATTAACCCCAATGCGCTAGTACTTGTTATTGGCCCAGCTGATATGGCTAAAAAACAAAAGACGAAATTTATTACTTATCCAATCCTTGAAGACGTGATTAGCGCACTTAAAAAAGCTGCTTTTGAAACAAATTCATGTTTTTGGGACATGTATTTAAATATGGGTGGAAAAAACTCAATTCAAGACTGGGTAAACGAAAAGCCTTCTTTGGCTGCTAGAGATTACATCCATTTTACCAATTCTGGTGCAAAGAAAATAGCAGATTATTTTATTGAAGATTTTATGGTAGACTATAAAAACTATTTAAAAGAAAAAGATGATTAATAAACTAGTATTCATTTTTTGTTTTTCAGTGCTAATTCCATTCAGTTTTTTAGCCCAATTTAATGCAATTAGCTATAATAAATACCCATATATAAACCAAGACCTTAACCATTTAAAAATTTATGGAAATAAAACATGGAATAAATTCTTTAGAAAATTAGATAGGCTGTACGAAAATGGAAATGAAAATATAAACATTTACCATTTCGGAGGATCTCACATACAGGCCGATATTTGGTCTAATAAATTGAGAGAAAACTTCCAACATTCTTTACCTTTTAATAATGCTGGTAGAGGATTCTTTTTCCCTTTTAGATTAATAAACTCTAATGGATCTCCAATTATTACCTCTTCCCATACTGGAAAATGGAAAGGGTATAGAAATTCTGTTAATTATCACCAGGGCCCTTTTGGATTGCTAGGTGCAAGAGCAGAACTTTTAGACTCTACTTCTACCATTAATATTTGGTTTAAAAACCCAAGAAATAAATTTGACTCCTTTCAAGAAATCGATCTTTTTTTTGAAGACTCAAGTGATAATTATGACATCACCTTGATACTAGATTCTACCATTCTAATTAGCTCTCAAAAGTTAGAAGGGCATATTAAGTACCAACTTTCTAAGGCTGTTGATTCTTTGTCCTTTTCTATTGTCAAAAAAGAAAATATTGAATCAAAATTCTCTTTATTTGGATTTTGTTTTGACAATAACAAGCACGGTATCTCTTACCATTCTATTGGTGTAAACGGAGCGAGTGTCCCAAGCTATTTAAGATGTGTTAATTTAGAAAAGCAGCTGGATTTAGTAGCTCCAGATTTGGTAATATTTTCCATTGGCATTAACGATGCCTATGAAAATGATTTTTCAAAAGAATCGTATAGTAAAAATTACGATTCTTTAATTCAAAGAATATATTCTGTAAATCCAGAGGCTGCAATTTTATTTACTACTAATAACGACAGTTACTACCACCGAAAATACCCAAATAAAAGAGTTTATGAAGCAAAAGAAGCAATGGTTAATCTTGCTGAAAGTAAAAAATTAGCTCTATGGGACATGTTTGAAATAATGGGAGGATTCAACTCTATCCAAAAGTGGTACTCGGACGACTTAGCTAAAAAAGATTTATTGCATCTTAATTATAAAGGTTATAATTTGATAGGAGATTTGCTATTTGAAGCCTTAATGGAGGCTTATAAAAATTACACCACCAACAATGGATGATTTTTCCTTAAATAAATTTTCTGAATGGTTGTTTTCACCATTTTTATCTTACTCTGAACATCCTATGATATTCACTGAGTATCCTTTTTGGATCTTCTTTTTATTTGTATTAATTGGCTATGGCATAATACATAGTAAAATGCGCCTCAGAAGTATTTTTCTATTTTTAGCAAGTCTATTTTTCTATTTCAAAACAAGCGGATTTTTCTTTTCAATTTTACTTTTTTCCACCATTGCAGATTTTTATATTGGCAAAGCAATTTATTTATCCAAAAAAGAATTAAATGCAAAAATTCTTCTAGGATTAAGTGTTTCGATTAACCTTATTATTTTAATTTATTTTAAATATGCTTACTTTTTTGCCGATTCATTTAACTCCATTATTGGCTCGCAGTGGCATCCAATAAATCATTTTGCATTATTTACCAACCAAGTTACTGGATCAAGTTTTAGAGTAGATCAAATATTATTACCAATTGGAATATCCTTTTATACTTTTCAGACTATGTCTTATGCAATTGATATTTATAGAAAACAATTAAGCCCTGTTAAAAGTATTTTTGATTTTGGTTTTTATGTTTCTTTTTTCCCTCAGTTAGTAGCTGGCCCAATTGTAAGAGCCTCAGAATTCATTCCCCAAATTTACCAACCTTATAGCGTTACTAAAAAAGAATTTGGTCTTTCATTATTTTGGATAATAAATGGACTTTTAAAAAAGTTTTTATTAGCGGATTATATTGCAGTAAATTTTGTAGACAGAGTATTTGATAATCCAGTAATGTTTTCGGGGTTTGAAAACTTAATGGCTCTTTATGGGTATTCATTACAGGTTTATGCAGATTTTTCTGGCTACACAGACATAGCAATTGGAATAGCCTTGATGCTTGGCTTTAGGTTGCCAAAGAATTTCAATTCTCCATACAAAGCAGATAATTGTGGTGAATTTTGGAAAAGGTGGCACATCTCTTTATCCTCTTGGTTAAAAGACTATCTATATATTCCTATGGGGGGAAACAGAGGAGGATCGATTTTTAGTTACGTTGCACTTTCAATGATTGTTATTTTTGTTTATTTAATTAGTGGATCTTTAGCTCTTCTTTTTGGTATTATTTCAGTCATCTTCACTACTTTATTATTGGGAGAAATTTTCCCAAAATTTAACAAATGGTATTTAACCAATATTAATATTATGCTTACCATGTTAATTGGAGGACTATGGCATGGCGCGAGTTGGAACTTTGTTCTTTGGGGAGGGTTAAATGGAATAGGAATTGTAGTTTATAAATTATGGAAAAATATCAGCCCCTGGAAAAATAAATCTAAGTGGTGGAATAAAATTTTGGGAGTAATAATTACTTTCAATTTTGTGACATTTACTAGAATTTGGTTTAGAACAGGTTCCAACAACTCTTGGGATCAAATGGATGAAGGCCACAATATAATTTCAGAATGGTTTACCGCTAATGAGATTCTAAA
>JADHMB010000036.1 GCA_016780365.1 Flavobacteriales bacterium | reverse complement strand
GTGGATACCACAGTAGGTTGTGTTCCATTTACTGTAGATTTCAATCAGTTTACTGTAAACGGAAGCAATAATCAAAGCTGGGATTTTGACGATGGAAATTTTTCTAATTTATATTCTCCGTCTCATACTTTTACAGATAGTGGAACTTATCAAGTTTCATTGGCTGTAAGCAATGCCTGTAACTTTGATACAGCTTATAAAACCATTCGTGTTAATACATCTCCAAATATTGAATTTAACGTAATTGATGATACTTTGTGTGCTGGATCAGTATTTCAGTTTAATAACCTTTCTGACAATGGCATAAGTAATAATTGGGATTTTGGAGATAGCACTTATTCCTATATTACTAATCCTACACATATTTTTACAGACTCTGGAAACTATAGAGTCATATTAACAGGTTCTTCCTTAACCAATAATTGTGAAGCATACGATTCTGTGGACTTAGTAGTATTGCCTTATCCAGTAATTACAGCTACTTCTGACACCTCCAATGGATGTATTCCTCTCCCTGTTAATTTTTCAAGTACTGTGAATTCTGTAGGCTATTATCTGTGGGATTTTGGCGATGGAAATACTTCTACGGTTGATAATCCTACCCATACTTATACATCTGATGGGTATTACAGTGTGAATGTAAGGTTTGAAGATTTTAGTGGATGTGTTGATTCATTTGACTTTGATATTATTCCCCACCCAGTTCCTTCTCCTAGTTTTATTCCAATTCAGTTAGACACATGTGTTTTACCAATTAATTATAATTTTCAAAATAATTCTATTGGAGCATCTTCTTATAACTGGGATTTTGGTGATGGAAATAATTCAATAAATACTCTACCCGATAACTCTTATATAAGCTCTGGAAATTATACAATTAAATTGGTTGCTTCGAACACCTATGGATGTAGCGATAGTATTACTAGTTCCATATTTGTAAAGCCTGTGACCAATGCACAGTTCAATGCTGTGCCGTTAGATACTTGTAAACTTCCAGCAAATTATAGTTTGGTAAATAATTCTACAGGTTCAATAGCTTACATTTGGGATTTTGGCGATGGCTCTACATCCAATCTTCCAAATTTAAATCATAGTTACAGTTCTGATGGTAATTATCAAATAAGTTTAATTACTATGAACTCATTTGGCTGTTTTGATACTTCTTATGTAGATATAAATGTTTTACCAGTTCCAAGTCTAGGATTTAATTATACCCAGCTAGATACTTGTTCTGTTCCTTCCAATTTTAGTTTTCAAAATACTAGTACAGGTGGAAACTCTTATTTATGGGATTTTGGGGATGGTTTATTTTCCCCTGTTTATTCTCCATTACATACATTTAGTTCTGATGGAACTTACAATGTTAAAATTTCAGGTTCTAATATATTTGGTTGTTCGGATAGTTTAATTCAACCTGTTATTGTTAATCCAATTCCAGTCGCTCAATTTACTGCTGTACAGTTAGATACTTGTGTTATTCCAGCCAGTTACTCTTTAGTTAATAGTTCTGTAGGTGCAATTTTTAACTCTTGGGATTTAGGAAATGGGGCGTCTTCTAATAGTACCAACTTCAATTTTTCTTACACATCTTCTGGGTCATACGATATATCTCTTTTAGTGATGAATCAATTTGGCTGTTTAGATAGTTTGACTAGTAGTGTAAATGTATCTCCAGTTCCTCAAGTTAGTTTTAATTATGCAAAGCTGGATTCTTGTATTCTTCCATCAAACTATTCATTTACAAATACTTCTACAGGCGGTAATTCTTATTTGTGGTCTTTTGATACAATTGCTAATTCAATTCAAAACAATCCTTTTTTCTCTTTTAACGATGATGGAATTTATCAAGTTTCTGTTTTAGCTACTAATTCTCTGGGTTGTTCAGACTCTGCTATTGACTACATAAACGTTAGTCCAATTCCAATTGCTAATTTTAGTCTGGATACAACTATTGGATGTGAACCTTTTAATGCCATTTTCACCAATAATTCACAATATTCTAATTTCTATAATTGGGATTTTAACGATGGTAACACAGGATCATTTTTAAATGGCTCCCATGTCTTTCAAAATTCTGGAAATTATACTGTAAAATTAGTTGTTGAAGATGTAAATGGGTGTAAAGATTCAATTTTTGAAAATGTAAATGTATATCCTTCACCAGTATCCAATTATACCTATACAGCTACAGACCCTTGCTACTTGCCAATAAATGTTGATTTTAGCAATACTTCAACTGGTGGAAATAGTTTTCAATGGGATTTTGGAAATGGTCAATTAACTACTTTTACTAACCCTTCCACTATTTACGATTCTATTGGTATTTACAATATTCAATTAATTTCAGGAAATAGCTACAATTGTTACGATACCTTGAATAACAACTTTAATGTTTTTTATAATCAAGTTCCTAATGCTCTTCTAAATTTTGATGAATCTATTTGTTTGAGAGACACCTCTTTTCTATATTCCACTTCTTTATTTGCAGATTCTTTAATTTGGGATTTAGGAAATGGAGTAAGACTAAACGGAGATACAATTGCAGTTGTTTTCGATTCAGTTGGTCAATACGACATTACTTTGTTTGCTTATAATTTATCAAGTGGATGCTCTGATACTTCCCAAGGCAACAATATTCTAGAGATACTTCCTTCTCCAATTGCCGATTTTGAATTAAATCAAATTCAAAGTTATGAGCCACTAAGTGGGTCAATAGAATTCATCAATAATTCGATAGATGCTGATACCTATTTTTGGAATTTTTCTGATTTAGAGACATCTATTGAAGCTTTTCCTACTTATTATTACAGTTATGATTACGACGGAACTTATTATTATACATTGTATGCATATAATTCCAACCAGTGTTTAGATAGTTTGACTAAAGAACTGTATATAGAATATAAAAAAGCGTTATATGTTCCAAATGCATTGTATCCTTCAGCTGCTAATTATGAGGTGTCTAGATTTATTCCTAAAGGAACTGGGATGAAAAAGTATAAAGTTGAAATATTTGATCTTTTTGGAAATGTTATTTGGGAAAGTACTGCTTTAGACGATGAGGGTCAACCTACAGAATCTTGGAATGGTCAATTTAATGGAATTGATGTAGAACCAGATATTTATATTTGGAAAATTGAAGCACAGTTTAAAGACGATAGTTTTTGGGAAGGACAAAAACCAATTGAAGAAACTATATTGAGAAAAACAGGAACCTTAACTGTTGTAAGATGATAAAAAAAATAATAAATATAATTTTTATACTATTTGTTACTGCAAATATATATGCTCAGGAACCTGTATTTAGTCAGTTTTATTTTAATCCAATCTATTTAAATCCGGCAATGTCTGGAATGGATAATAATTTCAGATTGTTTTTAAATAATAAGAATCAATGGTCTAAAGTTCCTAGTCGATTTAATACTAGCTCTATTTCTTTTGATACATGGCAGAATCAATCTAACTCTTCGCTATCTTTCTTATATTCTACTGGTTTAGAAGGAGAGAGTTATTTTAGAACGGATAGATTCCATTTTGGAGGAGCTTATAGACTATTTGATGTGTTTCCAAGCCCAATTGCTTGGCAGTTTGGTTTCCACTACCAGAATATAACTAAGAAATTAGATTGGTCAAAACTTGTTTTTAGTGATGAATTAGATCCTTATTTAGGAAATATATATAGTACTTCATTTATAGTTCCAAATAGCAACTCATTTACAACCTCAAACCTTGCATTAGGTACAGTTTTAACCTATCATCTAAAGAGAGGTACTAAAACAAGAAGGTTCAACTTACCAATAGATTTAGATCTAGAACTAGGGCTTGCTGTTCACGACTTTGTTCAACGAGGGAATAGCTTTGTAAATGATGGTATCTATACGAGTAACAGAAGATATACATTACACGGGTCTATGTTATGGCCATTTAGTAAAGGAAAAATAAGTGGAGGAGTTAAACACTCTGCTTTATTGGTTAGCCAAGGAAATTTATCTACCTTACAAATAGGAATTATTGAAAGCTGGATTTACCCTTTGCATTTAGGGATTTATTATAGAAGGCAGATGACTTCTATAGCAAGTGATTTTGATAGGATAGAGGCTCTATACTTTATATTTGGATATCAAAAGGTTTTTGAAGAGTCCAATTTATCTTTAACCATGTCTTACAGTAGAGATTTTACTATTTCAGAATTGGGAGGATATTCTGGTGGTACTAATGAAATATCTATAATTTTAGAAAGTATTGAGGGCGGTCTTTTTGCAGGTTTATTAAGATCTAAAAGACATTCCAAAAACAAGTACCGTTCTATTCCTTGTTATAGTAAATTCAATACTAGAAGAGGACTATAGTGCTAGAGAAACTTTTTCTTGCTTTTGAAACTTGAAATAGTAGAAAATAGTAATTAATTGAGAAACTACCAGATATAATACTACAGCACTTTTAGGTAGATAAACACCTTGAAATATATTTAAAGTCTCTTGAAAATAGAATACAATTAAAAATCCAATAGCATTTTTAATAATTTCTATAATTAAAGAGAAACGTGATCGATCCATTAAGGAAGTGAAAGAGCCAATAGAAAAAGTAAAAAATATTCCATAAAGTACTAGCATTTGGTATCCACTTAATAACACAGCTACATTAAAATCATCACTTTCAATAAAGTTGATCAGATATATTATATGAAACTGCATTGCAAGATGAATGGTTAATTGTAAACAGCTCCATATATTTAAAAAACTGTCTTTTTTAGTTTGGTATTTTTTATATTCATGAGGATTTGAAATAATATCTAATGGATAAAGCTTTTCTACATCTTTGGGTCTCCATCCAGTAGGCATAAACCAAATCTTAAACTTATCCTTCCAGTTTCTAGCTCTTATTGCATCTTTTAAAAGCTGAATTAAATGCATGAAATTTATATAAATCGGATTCCAAGTTCTTGCTGGTTTTAGTACCCCATAAACTGGAGTTTCACTTTCTAATTCTTTTTGAAATGTCCCAAACATAAAATCCCAGAATATAAAGATGTTGGAATAATTTTTATCTATATAAATGTCATTAATTGCGTGGTGAACTCTATGGTGCGATGGGGTAACAATTATTTTTTCTAAAAACCCCATATTTTTTATAAGTTTCGTATGGTACCAAAACTGTGCAAATAGATGTAAGGGAAGGAGTATGGTTATTACTTTTGGCGGTATTCCAATTATGGCCAAGGGAATATATAAAAAGAAATAAATCTGGAATACAGATGAAATAGTTTGTCTTAGTGCACAAGCTAAATTATATTCTTCGCTGCTGTGGTGAATAATATGTCTATTCCAAAGTATATTAAATTCATGGTTCCATCTGTGTGTCCAATAATTGGCAAAATCTATTCCTAAAAATGCCAAAACATATACCCACCATGAAGAACTAATTTGGAATATTGCAAAATGTTCAAACATCCATTGATAGCTAATTATAACTACCGATAGATTTAAAATGCTTTTAATATTATTGGTCATTCCAGAGCTAATACTTGAAATAGTATCTGGCGTATTGTAGACTTTTAGCTTTAATACTTTTGAAGCAACCCATTCTATTAGCATAGTTGCCATGAAAAAAAACATGGCATATTTAACGGCAATAGTATAGTCAGACATTCTATAAATTTAGTGATTTCTTAATTAATTTCAAGTGGAACATCCATAAGTAATATTTTAGAATTGGCTTTTGCCTCAAAATTAATTTTATCAATCTCCCATATTCCCATTCCATCTCTTTTGGAAAGTTGCTGGTCGTTAATATTTACTTCCCCTTCAATAACAAAAAAGTATATTCCGTTCGCTTTACTTTTTAAAACATATTCATCTTTAGAGTTCTCAACGTATTGACCAATATGAAACCATGCGTTTTGATGTATCCAAACTCCCTGATCATTTTTATTAGGAGATAATATTTGATATAATTTATTTTTTTTAGCAATCGAGCTAATTGCTATCTGATCGTATCTGGGAGTCACATTTTTCTTATTTGGGAATAACCATATTTGCAACAACTTACAGTGGGAATCGCTATTGGCATTAAATTCACTGTGAGTAATCCCTGTTCCGGCACTCATAACTTGTATATCTCCGTTTTTAATAACAGTTCCATTTCCCATATTATCCTTGTGTTTTAAATCTCCTTCCAAAGGAATAGTTATAATTTCCATATTGTCATGAGGATGAGTGCCAAATCCTCTTTCTGGAGCAATACTATCGTCATTTAAGACTCTAATTACTCCAAAATTCATTCTCTCAGGATTGTAATAATTAGCAAAGCTAAATGAGTGATTTGCCTTGAGCCATCCATGATCTGCATGGCCTCTTGTATTTGCTTTGTGAACAACACTATTCATAGTTTTTATTTCTTTATTTGGAAGGTGATTAAATCCTATTTGGTCTTTTAGCTTATCGTAAGTTGAGATTTTTTTTGATGTATTAGCTTTCAATATTAAGGGAGATGAAAGCCCAATTGCACTTAAAACAGCTGATTTTTTAATAAAATCTTTTCTTTTCATAATCCTAAAATAAAATTTAATTATAGGTATTCAATTAATGTTGATTATTTTATGAACTTAACTAACCAATAATTGGCTTAACTTTTTCTCCAATTAGTTCAATTGATTTTAAAAGCTGTTTATGAGATAGTTCTGCATTGTCCATTTGAAATGTAAATCTGGATATACCACCTAAAGCTTCGCTATGTCTTAATATTTTTTCTGCTATTTCCTCAGGATTTCCAATCATTAATGCTCCTAATGGACCATTTTGGGCTTTAAATCTTTCCAAAGTCACTGGTGGCCAACCTCTTTCTTTTCCAATTCTAGTAAAAGTTTTTGCGTAACCAGGAAAATAATCTTCAACTGCTTGCTTAGAATTTTCAGCTACATATCCTAAAGAATGTAATCCAACTTTTAACTTATCTGGCGAATGTCCAGCCCTTCTTCCTGCTTCTTTGTACATGTCCACAAGTGGTTTGAATCTATGGGTTTCACCACCAATAACAGCTATCATCAATGGCATTCCTAAAGTGCCTGCCCTTAAAAAAGATTGTGGAGTTCCTCCCACACCAATCCAAATAGGTAATGGTGTTTGAAAAGGTCTAGGATAAATATATTGGTCAATTAAAGGTGGTCTAAAATCTCCTCTCCAATTTACTTTTTCATTTTTTTGTATTTCAATTAATAATTCTATTTTTTCCTCAAAAAGCTCATCGTATTGATCCATTTTATATCCAAATAATTCAAAAGCTTCTGTAAATGAACCTCTTCCTGCAATTATCTCTGCTCTTCCGTTAGAAACTAAATCTAAAGTTGCATAGTTTTGAAAAACCCTCACTGGATCTGCAGCACTTAAAACAGTAACTGCACTTGTTAAAATAATATTTTGAGTTTGAGCAGCTGCTGCAGATAAAATTAAATGAGGAGCACTATCTAGAAATTCTTTCCTGTGATGCTCACCAACTCCAAAAACATCAAGTCCAACTTCATCTGACCTTTTTATTCTTTCCAATAGTTTTTGAATTGAAATTGCATTTTGTTTTCCATTCAAATTTTCTATTGTTTCACTTGCTGCAAAGCTGTCTATTCCAATCTGCATCTTATAAATCTAACCATTTGTATCTTAGAGATGTTACATATTTAAAAGAATCGTTAATTATATAATAACTATCTAGAAATTTATCAATAATTAAAGTTTAATAAACTTGTACTCTGAATTATTTATTTTTATTAGATATACTCCTTTTTTAAAATTTGAAATATCAATTTTTTGCATGTCTTTATAATTTGATATTTCTATTAATTTTTCACCTAACGTATTAAAAATTAAAAGCGGGAAATTGTCTTCACTATTTAATTCCATTTTTAAAAAGCTATTAGTTGGGTTTGGTATTATTTTAAAATTCTCATTTTTAGGATAGTTATTATCCTCCAAGTTTTGAATCCCTAAGTCTAAAAATGCGTCCATTGCTATAGAGGGGCTTCCATCTATATCCCATGCTCCTTTAGGGTAATTGGTGAAGTTACCATGGGCAATTGGTTCCCAATAAAAAACACCTAATCCATTTGCTTGTCTTGTTTTTTCAATAATATAAGTTAAAAACTGGTAAGAAATATCGGGTCTGTTATTTGAAAAACCAACTTCAACTACCATCACATCTTTATTGTATCTAGACTGTAAATCAATAGTGTTGTTATAGGCATCATCTACCAAAGAAATCCAATTGGATTCATTGGGATACAATGACATACCAATAACATCAACTCTATTATTAATTAATCCATTATTTAATAGGCCATCTATATTCCATAAAAATAAACCATTATCATCTCCATTTGCTAGATGTAAAATTGTTTGAATGTTGCTATCATAATTTTTTATCGCACTAGTACCTGCATTTATGAATTTTGCATAATTACTAAATCCACCAGTAGAGGCTTTTCCAGTTGGCCAAAGCATTCCGTCATTTGTTTCGTTTCCAATTTGAACCCATTTTGGAACAATATTTTCATTTCCAAGGGCATTAAGAATATCAGAT
Organism: Flavobacteriales bacterium; assembly: GCA_016780365.1. GTDB lineage: Bacteria > Bacteroidota > Bacteroidia > Flavobacteriales_D > Parvicellaceae > MED-G20. The sequence goes on along the minus strand of JADHMB010000036.1, from coordinate 10,303 downwards.
GTATGGTTATAAACTGCTGTTTCAAGTTGAGAAACAGAAAGACCAACCCATGCTGCTGGTTTGGTTTGGTTAGAGGGGTCTGCCCACCAGTCGCTGTAGTGAATACAAATCATAATATCTAAATTTTCTGCATCTGCCAATTTTGATTTATTTACCAAATCGTCTATATCACACCAACCATTTGCCCCTGAGTTATTTGGATTTACCCATACACGCAATCTAATTGCATTTAATTCATAGTCTGTTAATAAAGGCATTAGGTCTCTAGTATTTCCATTATTGTCTTTCCAAGAATATCCGTTGGATTCCATTTCTGTCATCCAGCTTACATCGGCGCCTTTTGAAATGGTATTTGTACTGTAACTAATACCACTAGTATCTTGAATAATTAATGGATTTGTATTCCAGTAACCTGCCCATGCATTTTCTACCCAAGTTCCGCTTTCATATAAAATTGCTTTTACTTGGTAGTAATCTCCTTGAGTTAAATCTGCAGATAGTATATTGTAACTGCTAATAAATAACTCTACAGAACTTTGAGTGTTATTTCCTACTTGTTGGTTAATGAGAGTTTCCCCTGAAATAGAACTCTTGTAGTTATTGTTAGAATCTAAAATCTCTAATCCTATAAACATATTATTACCAGAGGAACCAGTTTCACTAGTATATTTAAAATTAACAACTATATTTCCACCAGTAAATGGATTTATTTCAACAGGATTATTCACCAATGAGATTATTTCTATAGTTTGTGCTGTTGCTCCGATTTTAAGAACTATAGAGAGAAGAAAAAGTGTGGTTTTATATAGATGACTTATTTTAAGAATCATTAACTAAAAGTATTAATTTTTTAGTTTACCCGCAATATATCCAGTAGACCAAGCTGCTTGGAAATTATATCCACCCGTAATGGCATCAATATCCATTATTTCTCCAGCAAAATAAAGGTTTTTGATTTCTTTACTTTCCATAGTATTTAAATTTATACTATTTAAACTTATTCCGCCACATGTCACAAATTCCTCTTTAAAGGTGGTTTTCCCCTTGATTTGGTAAATATCATTACATAGAACTTCTACCAATTTATGAATTCCTTTATTGCCTAATTCGTGAAGTTTTTTTTCTAAGGTTAATTCACTTTTTTCAACGATAAAATTCCATAATCTTTCAGGTAGTTTAAATGCTTTTAAATTTCTCAAGGTTTTTTTAGGATGAGTTTTTACCAATTGATGCATTAAGCCAGTTACTTTTTCATAATTAGTTTCGTTGATCCAATTTATTTGAATATTAAATAAGTAATTTTTATCGCTTAGAATTCTTGCTCCAAAGGATGATGTTTTAAGAACAGCTGGTCCACTAAACCCCCAGTGAGTAATTAATAATGGTCCTTTTGCTTTAAGTTTAGTTCCTTGAATAGAAACCTGAGTGTTTTCTGCAACTAATCCCATAAGTTTTATTATTGGTGTTTTGGGATTGTTAAATGTAAATAGGGAGGGAACTGGTTTTTCAATTTCGTGGCCAAGATTTTTGAGCCATTTTAGGCCTTCTTCTTTGGGAGAACCTCCAGTAGCTATTATCACTTTTTCAAAAACCTCTGGTATTTTATTTTCTTCCTTAAAATATAGTTTTAAACGACCATCTAAGTTTTTAATTTTTGAAATACAATAACCAGTTTCAAGCGAAATATTAAGTTTTCTTATTTCTTTAAATAAGCAATTAACGATGCTTTCTGAGTTGTCAGATTCAGGAAAAACTCTATTGTCTTCTTGTACGTATAATGGAACATTCCTAGATTCAAACCAATTTATGGTATCTACCGTTCCAAACTCTTGAAATATTTTTTTTAATTTTTTTCCTCCTCTTGGATAAGCTTTGTGAAGCTCACTTATGGATTCTGTACCATTAGTGACATTGCATCTTCCGCCGCCAGAAACTTTTACTTTGGACAGTACTTTTTTGGTTTTTTCAAAAATTGTAACTGATGCATTGGGATGGTTTTCTTTTACATGAATGGCTGAGAAAAATCCAGCTGCTCCACCACCAATTACTGCTACTTTCATTTATTCTAATATAATTACTTATAAATGTAAATATATTTTTTGTCAATAAATTAAATCAGTTTACCTCACCTAGGTATATGCCTAATGCTAAGGCTGTTTTGACTAAAGAATCTTCTAATTCAACTTTTTTGTAAGTTTCTATTCCTTTAGAAATTGGAAAATCTACTACTTTTCGATCACTCCAAGCAACCATTCTGTCAAATTTCTTTTGTGCTATTAAATCTACAGCATGAACTCCAAATGCACTTGCCAATATTCTATCTTGAGTTGTTGGAGGAGCTCCTCTCTGTACATGACCAAGAGTTGTTACTCTACATTCTGCGGAAGATTTTTCCATTATTTTATGGGCAATATAGGTTCCTATTCCACCTAATCTAACTTCCCCGTCAGCAAACTTTACCATGCTGCTATTTCCGTCTTCTTGTTTTACAGCTTCAGCTACTATTATTAGGGAGTGATTTATCCCGTAATTATTCATTTTTTTAAGCTTGTTGATAATACCATCAATAGAATAGTTTATTTCAGGAATTAAAATAACGTCTGCACCACCAGCAATACCTGCATTCAATGCAATATGACCAGCATCTCTACCCATCACCTCTAAAATCATAGTTCTTTTATGACTAGCAGCAGTAAATTGCAAATTATCTAATGCATTAGCAGCTTCATTTACCGCAGTATGAAAACCAATTGAATTTTCTGTAGCACCTACATCGTTGTCTATGGTTTTAGGAATAGCTACAATATTCATATTTCCTTTGTCTGCTATATCTTTGAGTATTTTCATACTTCCATCTCCACCAATTACAATAAGCCCGTCGAGTTCAAGCTCGTTGTAACCAGCAATAATTTCATCGGTTCTATCTTTAAAGGAACCATCAGGCATGGGAAATTTGAACGGATTTCCTTTGTTGGTAGTTCCTAAGAATGTTCCACCTTGTCTTAGTAAGTTACCAGAAAAAGTATTGTAATTAAGTTTTATATAGGAAAGAGGTCTGTTCATTAAACCTACTGTGCCTTCTAAAATTCCAAAAACTTCTAAATTGTATTTGTCATTTGCTCTGTAAAAGATTGACCTCACAGCAGCATTTAGCCCTGCGCAATCTCCTCCACTTGTTAGTATACCAATTTTTTTCATATTGTAAAATTAACAATAAGGGTCAATTAAATCAAAATTATTAGATTTATTTATTGAAAATATTAACATATTAAAGATCCATTTTTAGTAATTGATTGAGGCTGGATAATAACTACATTTTCTAAACTTCCATCAATTGCCCCAAGAATAAGAAACTCACTTTGAATATTTGCAATTTGTTTTTTAGGTAGATTAACTAATCCTACAATTTGTTTTCCAATAAGATCTTTTAATTTGTAATTTTTAGTGATTTGAGCAGAAGTTTTTTTTATCCCAATTTCTCCAAAATCAACATGGATTAAATAGGAGGGATTTATTGCTATTTTGAATTCAACAGCTTTAATAATTGTACCAACTCTCATGTCTATTTTTTCAAAGTCGTCCCAATTTATTTTTTTTTTCATCTGTTATATTTGTATTTAAACCAATATAAAATTTTGTCTCAAAATTTTAAAAACAAAACATGTTGAAATTGGTTAAGAAATTGTATTAAAAATAATATTTATTCTAGTTTAAAATACAGTAATTTGTTTAATTATTTAATTTATGGATATTAACGATATAGTTAAAGGCGGTGATGAGAGAATAAAGCTCAAAGAAAATGGCCTAAATAAGTACCACGGGAACCCGCTCCATTATGAGTCTGTTTTTAACAGGGGATCTTGTACAATGTCAAATCTTAATGTAGATAGTAAAAAAGCAGTGGACAGCATGCTTAAAAAACTAAAAAAAGAAGATTATGACAAGCTATTAAATCAACAACAAAAGCAACTTAAAAAATTAATAGATGTTAATTCTTTAAACGATTTTGATATTTTTTACGCTCCTTCCGGAAGCGACCTATGCTATTTTCCAATCATGTTTTCTAGAATAATTAATCCAGATAAGAAGATTTTCAGTGTCGTAACCTGTCCTGAGGAACTTGGTACAGGTTCTAACACAGCCATAAAGGGAGAGTATTTTTTTGGAACCAATCAATTTGAAGAAAAAGTTTCTAAAAATGACATTATTCATAAGGATATTATTATTGACCAACAGGCATTTTCTGCAAGAGATGACCAAGGAAATATTTTGAACCACAAATCTGATATTCTTGAAATAATAGATGAAAAAAGTACTACTAACCAGGTAATTGCAAATTTAGTTATTGGAAGTAAATCTGGAATAGCAGATAATATATCTATGATTCCTAGAGCTAATGAAAATTGTTTTTGGGTAATCGATGTTTGTCAAATGAGAACTACTCAAAAACTAATAAATAATCTTCTTAGATTAAATTGCATGGTGATGCTTACTGGATCAAAATTTTACCAATCTCCTCCTTTTTGTGGTGCTTTACTAGTTCCAAAAAGTATAAGCTCTAAATTGGTTAATATTCAGGACTCTGCTATTGAACCTTTCCTGAAAATATTTAGCACATCAGATATTCCTTTAAATCATCCGAAACTTAGAAACAAGTTTAGGCATAATGAAAATTATGGAACTTTACTTAGATGGGAAGCTGCTATTAGTGAAATGAAATTATTGTCCTTTTTTGGAGAAGATATGGTTACCATGGCTGTAGATAGGTGGAACGCTTTTATTATTAGTCAACTTCAAATTAAAAGCAGTTATTTTGAATTAATGCCAGACCAACAATTTACCAATAGATCTATCGTTTCTTTTAATGTAAAACATCCCGATGGAAGTTTACTTAGCGATGAAGAGTTAAGAGTCTTGTATTTAGAAATTTGTGCAAAAGAAAGAAATGACTTTTTTGATTTTAAAAAAATAATAATTGGACAGCCAGTTAAGTACGATAATAAATCTTTTATAAGATTGGCACTTGGGTCTTATAATGTTCGAATGCTAATAGCAAATGACTTTGATTTTCAGTTTGACAAAAAATTGATTTCAATTATCATTAAGGAATTAAAGAAATTATACTGGTCCTAACTTTTATCTATTAAACTATTTGAATAACGATAAAAAATATTACGAGGATTTTTGTAAAAATCACCAGCTGCCTATATTTTATCAACCATGGTGGTTGGACTGTCTAGCTGGAGAAAATAATTGGGATGTAGCTATCTATAAAAAATCTAACGAAATATTTGGAGTTCTTCCTTATTATCAAAAAAATAAAATTGGTTTTAAGTTTTTAGGATTACCAATTTTATCCCAACATTTAGGTCCTTGGCTTATCTATCCAGATGGTCAAAAAAACAATACCAAGCTTTCCTTTGAAAAAGAGGCTTTAAGTTTTCTAATTAACCAATTACCGAAAGCAAATATTTCAGTAATTAAATTCCACCATAGCATGCAAAATATTTTGCCATTTGTATGGAATGGATTTAGAAGCTCTGTTAAATACACTTATCTTCTTAAGGATATACATAAAAAAGAAACCAATTTATTGGAGAATTTAAGCTCTAACACAAGAAAAAACATTAAGAAAGCTGAAAAAACTTTGGAGGTTTTTGAATCTGTAGATATTACCAAATTGTATGAGTTAATAGAATTGACTTTTCAAAGGCAGAGTTTAAAAGTACCATATTCAAAAGAAGTTTTACATAACTTATTTAAAACTTGTCAGTCTAAAGGGCTAAGTAAAATTTTAATGGCTAAAGATTCTACTGGAAATATTCACTCCGGAATTTTACTAATTTGGAACGAAAAAACTGTTTACTATTTAGTAGGAGGAAGCGATCCTAGATATAGGAAAAGTGAAGCCATGACATTAATTATGTGGGAATCTGTAAAATTTGCTTCTTCTTTTGCTCAGGAATTTGATTTTGAAGGTACCATGGTAGAATCCATAGAAAGATTTATAAGAGGATTTGGAGCTACTCAGCATCCTTATTTCCAAATTTCAAAAGTCAAGCCTAGTTTTTTAAAACCTTTATTCGAAAAAAAATACAACCTCAGTTAATTATTATTATGAAGAAAATATTGCTACTTGGATCTGGAGAATTAGGAAAAGAATTTGTAATTGCTTGCCAAAGGCTTGGACAATATGTAGTTGCTGTAGATAGCTATGACCATGCGCCTGCTATGCAAGTTGCGCATGAAAAAGAGATTATTAATATGCTAGATGGTGATGCACTAGATAGTTTGGTAGAAAAACACCAGCCAGATTTGATAATTCCAGAAATTGAAGCCATAAGAACAGAAAGATTTTACGATTATGAAAAGCAAGGGTATAAGGTGGTTCCTAGTGCAAAAGCAGCAAACTATACTATGAATAGAAAATCCATTCGTGATTTAGCGGCAAAAGATTTAAATGTTAGAACAGCACCATATCGTTATGCAACTTCTTTTAGTGAATTAGAAAATGGCGTTGAATATTGTGGATATCCGTGTGTAGTTAAGCCCTTAATGTCTAGTTCAGGAAAAGGACAATCTGTAATTAAAACTCCATCTGATATTCAAAAAGCTTGGGATTATGCTTTAGAAGGTTCAAGAGGAGACTTGTTAGAGGTAATTGTGGAAGGTTTTATTGATTTTGAATATGAGATTACTCTTTTAACTGTCACTCAAAAAAATGGTTCTACTCTTTTTTGCCCTCCTATAGGACATAGACAAGAAAGGGGAGATTATCAAGAAAGTTGGCAGCCAATGCCTATGGATAAAGAACGTTTAGAAGAAGCACAAGAAATGGCTAAAAAAGTAACAGATGCCCTTGGTGGAGCAGGAATTTGGGGCGTAGAGTTTTTTATTACAAAAGACGCTACTTATTTTTCTGAATTATCTCCAAGACCACACGATACTGGAATGGTAACACTAGGAGGAACACAAAATTTTAGTGAATTTGAATTACATGCAAGAGCTGTATTGGGATTGCCTATTCCAGAAATTAAATTGATGAATAATGGTGCGTCTGCTGTTGTTTTGGCAAACCATACTTCCTTAGAACAACCTAAATTTTCTGGTTTGGAGCAAGCAATGAGTGCACCCGATTCGGATTTAAGAATATTTGGAAAACCAACAAGTAGGCCTTTTAGAAGAATGGCTGTCGCTCTTACTTATGGTAAAGAAGATGTTGAAAAGCTGGTGGAAAAAGCCAAAGAACTTGCATCTAAAATTTCAGTTAGCTAAATTATTCTATATCAGATTTGTTGTAGACAGCAGTTTTACAAATAATGTCGTGTAGAGCTTGTTTTTTTTCCCCTAATACAAAGAAGCATCCAATGAAGATGATGAATCCTATAATTCCAACAAAAGATCCTGTTATTTTAATCAATGCTCGTAAGAGAAGTTTGTCTATACTTGCTTTTTCTCCATTCATATTTGCTACAGTAATTCCAAGAATCATTTTTCCGGGAGTTTGTCCAGTAAATCCTTCCAAAACATAAAAGAATATTGAAGTAAATGCTATTCCTGCTAGTGAAGCGACAAGTCCAATAATAGAAGCTGCTATTTCGCCTGAAAATCCAGCTTGAATGGTTTCAAGTTGAGCTTCATCGTAAAAAAATTCTAGTAAAAATGCTGCCATTGCTGCACCTGCATAAATCCCTAGTACAATTCCAGGTAATAAACTAATAGTAAAATCTAACAGGGAGGAACCCAGTCTTTTCCCAAATCCTACTCTTTCAATTTCTTTATTTAATGTTAATGATTCTTCCATAATTATAAATTTACAAAATTAATAGCTAATTATATTCTTTTTAATTCTTTGTCCATTGCTGAGAATAATTTTTACTGTAAAAAAGCCTTTTAGGTTTTTCACATCTAAAGAAATATTATTAATTCTTAAACTGCTCAAGCTTTTAATTTCTCTTCCAATATTGTCGTAAATAATAATCTCTGCAATTTCAGCTTCGCTGTAAATATTTAAAGTTTCTAAAGATGGATTAGGATATGTAACAACATAGGGTTTTTTTAATTCGTTGAGGCCAACATTTGGACAGTTTCCTGGCATATTGTTATCCAACCATATCAATCTTTCGCTAATCCAGTTTTTAAACTTAATAATTTCACCAGAGTAGGTGGTAGGTTGAATGCCAATTTCTGGAGTCCCTACATTAACTCCTAAAATAGGCCATCTAGTAAAATGTCTCTCTTGTGCATCGTTTATAATATTTTCTAGAGAATCAATAAAATGAAATAGGTTAGAGGTATCAAGAATAGTATTTCTAAGGTTAAAATATCTGCAAGATAGTTCATTGGCAAACGTACTATCTTGAATAAGTTTAATATACCATCCAGGTGGTTTAACATCTGTTGGTCCAGAATAATCGTGTCTCCAGCCTGCTCCATTTAGCATGGAGGAACTATGGTCTTTGTATGCCCAATCAAAGTCCCAAACGGGACCTGCATAAATAAGAGAATCTTTACTAGATTTATCCTTATGGAAATTCCTACTTTTTTTAAACCCATCTACATTTCTAGCAAATTCATTTACAATAAAGTAGTCTATAAATGATCTTGTATTTATAAAAGGTCTATATCCAAATACTGGATCGTCAAAATCTGATCCCCAAAGTGCATCCTCAAAATCACCAACTAATGTTTGTATATAGTTTTTCTGCTGTATAGAAATCTCATCATAGTCTGGGTAATTGTATACATATCTAACTTCATCATTTGGAAAGTTTGGATTGTTGTAATTGGATACCCAACTATTATTCCCATTCCAATAATCAACTCTAAAAATATAACCGCCAGTTAAACTATCGCCAGCGTTATCATCTAAATCTAGTTTAGATATGTCTACTCTTCCGTTGTCTCTTTTAATTTTTTCTGTAAACACATAAATACCATTATAAATATCGTTTATTACTACCTCGCATAGCTTTGTTCTTGGGGCATAGTGACCCATTTTTTCGAACAAATCAAATGCTAACACATTTCTTAGAAAAGTCTTGTCGTTGTAATTTGCAATTAGTATCCAATCATTTTCCTGTGGCATTCCAAACAAAGGGACATTATTGTTATTTCCTTGAATATCTCTTGTTTCTATCCCAAATGGTTTTTGGGGGAGAGTAGCCGAGTAGGAACCTCTTATTTCAATTCCAGCAATCCCTTGGTATACATTCCCTGAATCATTTGGATAGTTCAGTCCTAGTGGGTAATTGTCTATTATTTTGAAATCTACATTTATCTTAGGTTCGTCCACAATTATTTGGTTGTTGGTATTGATAATAATTAGTGGAATATTGGTAGAGTCTGGTGGATTTAGTCCGATGGATTCGTTTATATTAAGTTGATAGTTGCCATTTGAAGTTGCACTGTAACCATCAACTACTATAAAATAGGTAGTATTAGCATTTAAAAATTGAGCAGTTATTTTAGAATTATAAGGTGCAGAATAGTTTGGAGATTGGCAACCATCTTCTTGGCATCCTACTGGTGAATTGGTACAGTTGTTTTCAAATACATATAATTGGCAATCGTAATCTGTTATATCTTGACAAAGACTAATGTCTACATAAATATCGTTGGCTCCATTAGTAAATTGGTAGACAATATCATTGGCGCCACCTTGGTTTCCATAATCTGGGCAAGAAGCAAAATAATCATCATTTGCATTGTTGGTATTTCCGCTTGCAATATATGGGAGAGAACTTACCACTATTGCGTTGGAACAATCTTCACCAAGTAGTTGACTTGAAAAGTCATTGAAAATAAATAAAAACAATACGATGAAAAGAGAATGAATTTTCAAAATGGAAAAAATTAGTTATAAATGTATAAATTTATTCTGTTATGAGTAAAAAAGTATTGGTTGTAGGGGCTAGTGAAAATCCATCAAGATATTCTAATAAAGCTATGATAAGACTTAAAGAGAATAACTATGAAGTTTTTGCTTTTGGTAATAGACATGGCAAAGTTATGGGAATTGAAATTTCAACGGAATTTCCTAAAACGGAAATAGATACTTTAACCCTTTATTTGAGTTCAAAAAATCAAAAACAGTATTATAATAACATTATAAACTCAAATCCAAAAAGAATTATTTTTAATCCTGGAGCAGAAAACGAAGAGTTATCTATTATAGCTAGGCAAAAAGGTATTGAGGTGATGAATGCTTGTACACTGGTAATGCTTTCAATTGGCAACTTTTAGTACTTCAAATCGTATTTAACCATCTAATCTGTACTTTCATCAACTATAAATTGTTTTT
>JADHMB010000035.1 GCA_016780365.1 Flavobacteriales bacterium | reverse complement strand
TCTTGACAAAAACCCATAATTGGAAGTAGTGTAAAGAGGAATATAATTTTTTTCATGGTGCTTGTTTTTCTATAATAATTTTGTGTTGACCATTGTCAACTTTATAAAAATAACAATTATTAGTGCTAATTAAAAGAAAGTTGATTAATAACAGTTTTTAAATAATAAATATTCTTTCATATTTATCAATTTAAATTGGTAAACATTCTCTATTGTGTTTCTTGATTTTGTAGTTTTGATTATGCAAAAAATAGTTAAACCTTACGACAATTCTCAATTATCCAAAAAAAAACAAGTTGAAAAGATGTTTGACAACATTTCAAGTAATTATGATTTTTTAAATCATTTCTTGAGTTTTGGTATTGATCACATTTGGAGAAGAAAAACTATTCGCTTAATGCAAGCTAAAAATCCCAAGGTTATTTTGGATGTTGCCACTGGTACTGGAGATTTAGCTTTTGCAGCTTATAAAAAATTAAATCCTGACAAAATTATTGGATTGGACCTTTCAAACGGAATGTTGGAGGTGGGTAGAAATAAAATAAAGAAAAAAAAATTAGAAGATAAATTAGAGTTTGTTCAGGGCGACTCAGAAAACCTTCCATTTGAAGATAATTTTTTTGATTCCGTAATGGTGAGTTTTGGTGTTAGAAATTTTGAAAATTTAAATATGGGTTTAAAAGAAATTTTCAGAGTTCTAAAACCCAGTGGAAATATATTTGTTTTAGAATTTTCTAAACCTAAAAAATTTCCAATAAAACAACTATTTGGCTTCTATTCAAAAGCAATACTACCCATTCTAGGAAGCTTTATTTCTAAAGATAAGTCTGCCTATCATTATCTTCCGGCTTCGGTAGATGCTTTTCCAGAAGGTAAAAATTTTACCAACGAATTAGAGGAAGTAGGTTTTTCTAATTCTACACTTAAAACTTTGACTGGAGGAATTTCTTCAATATATATTGCGGAAAAACCATAGTTCAAAACTCTTTTGTTATATTTGATTCTAAATGAGAAAGAATCTCTTATTATTTATAATTCTAATTTCCTTCGGGACCTTGTTTAGTCAGTCTCCAAATCTTGGAGATTTTGATGATAAACCAGTTCATTTTGGTTTTGCACTTGGTTTTAATCAACCAGGATTTTATTTGGAAAAAAAATCAAGTCATGTTTTTTTGGATGATTCATTACAGTCATTACTAGTAAGTTCTAAAGGAGGTTTTACTCTAGGTGTAATTACCTCTTTAAACATTAACGAAAATTTTAAAATAAGATTTGTTTTACCTTCTTTATCCTTTCAAGAAAGTGAAATGGAATACACCTATTTAAATCCTTCAAATTTACAGCAAACAGTTTTTGTTAAGTCTCTTAGACCAGTATATCTAGATTTCCCAGTTCTTTTAAAATTTAGAACCAACAGAATAAATAATTATGCTGTTTATGGAATTGTAGGTTTAAGATATGGAATCGATATGTCCTCCAATATTGATGTAAATAATTCCATTGACTTAGAAGATCAGGTAATTAAATTAAATAAACACGATTTTGGATCTGAAATTGGGGGAGGAGTAGATTTATTTTTAGAATACTTTAAATTGGGAATCGAATTAAAACTAGGCAGTGGAATGAGAAATATGCTTTATAACACTCCAGGAGAAGAGCCTACTAAATTTGACAATGCTATAGAGTCACTAAGATCAAGAGTTTGGACACTTTCATTTACTTTTGAGGGTTAATTTTCCCTAATTCATTCAATACTATTCCAGTTGCAACACTTACGTTTAAAGATTCTGCATTACCAACACCAGGAATTCTAATGGTATTGTTAAGTTTATCCATAATCTTTTTAGAAATTCCATTAGATTCATTTCCAATAACAATTATTGAATTAGTTCCGAGTCTTATAGAATCAATATTTTCTCCATTCAAAGAGGTTCCGTAAGTAACATGTTGTGGAAAAATTTTTTGAAATTCGTCAAAGTCAATGTAATGACAATTAATTCTAAAAATAGACCCCATACTTGACATAACAGATTTATTATTAAAACAATCTACAGTATTTTTTGAGCAAAATACTTGCTTATACCCAAACCAATCTAGAGTTCTTATAATAGTTCCTAAATTACCAGGGTCATTTACATTGTCTAGGAAAATTAATGGCTTTTTGTCCTTACTATTAATTTTGTAAGTAGGTATTTTACATATCGCAATTACATTACTTGGGCTTTTCAAATGACTTATTCTGGCAATTTCTTTCCTAGAACATACGGTAGCTAAGGGAAATTCGTTTTGTAGGTCTTCAGTGGCTAAAATAGATTCGAATTCAAAATCATTTTTTAGAAGTTCTTTACAGATTTTCTCGCCTTCAACTACAAATAACTGGTATTCTTTTCTTTTAATTTTCCGATTTAGAGAACTATATTTTTTTAAATCGTTATTGCTGATGGTCATATTGTTACTTTTGTAATGTGAACTCTGAGATGAATATAGTAAGAATTACGAAATATAAATTTCTTGAAAATTTTATTTTCTCCTATTTGTTTATATTTATTTTTAGCTCATGTTCTATTACAAAGCATGTTCCAGAAGATGAATTTTTACTTAGAAAAGTAAAAATTGAATTTTTAAATAGTAACAATTCCAATACTATTTCTAAAGAAGAACTCTACGATCTTTTGTTGCAGAAACCCAATAGAAAAGTTTTTTCAAATTTCCGCTTTTACTTAAGACTTTATAATTTATCCAATCAACAAAGAATAGACCAAAAAATTGTCAAGAAACAAATTAAAATCGATAAGGTAAATCTTAAGATTAAGCAACAAAATAGAAGCTCTTTGATTTTGGATAGTAATTATATTCAAAAGCCATTGAAAGAAAGAAAACTAGCATTTGGTGAAAGAATTCAAAACACTGGAGAAGCTCCAGTAATTTACAGTGCTTTAAAGTTAAATAGAACTAAAGAACAATTGAAAAATTATCTTTTTAATAAAGGCTATTTTAAAAACGAAATTACAGACTCTACTACTGTTTTAGATAATGGTCAAATAGATATTCAATATTTTATCCATTTAAGAGAGCCGATGTATTTAAGTTCCATTAAATACCAATGTCCAGAAATACTTATTTCAAGTTATTTAGACTCTATTGAAAGCAATTCGTTTTTAAAAAAGGGAGCGATTTTTGACACCGATAATTTAGTAAAAGAAAGAAATAGAATTAATGACTTTCTCACCAATAGTGGTTTTTACAATTTCAATAAAGAATTTATTTATTTTGATATTGACACCAATTATGTTTCAAAGACTGTAAATATTACACTAGGAATTCAGAATTATAAAAAAATTGACAAAATTAATAACAGTTTTCAAGACTTAACCCATAAGCAGTTTAAGATTTCTAAGGTAAATATTCAAATAGGAGATTCAAGTAAGTTTAACAACATTGCAAAGTTAGATAGCATTGAAAATTCTTTTTTTAAAATTGTCAATTACCAACCTATAAATTTTAAAAGCAAAGTTTTTAAAAATTCTATTTTCTTCAAAAAAGATGATTATTATAAAAAAAGTGTTGCCCAGCAAACTTACAGAAGTCTAATATCTCTTGGTCTTTTCAAATATGTTAATATCAGTTTTGATACATTAAAAGATAATAAACTTGTAGGTAATATTGAATTAACCCCTTCAAAAACTCAAAATCTTTCTTTGTCTTTAGATGGAACCAACAATGAACGTTTATTTGGTTTTCAGGGAGGGATTGATTATTTCCATAACAATCTTTTTCATGGAGGTGAAAAAATATTAATTTCTCTAAAGAGTAGTTTCGAAATACAACTTTTACTTACTGACAGTAAAGAAACTGGAATTTCTAACAAACCAAATACAACAGAATTTGGTCCAGAATTTCATTTTTATTTACCAAAATATCTTTTAATTAATAAAATTGGAAACTTAAGAAAACACATTAACCCAGTAACCGAATTCACAGGAGCATTTAATATTCAAGACAGACCAGATTATTACAGAAGAAACCAAGAACTTTCTTTCGGATGGGTTTTTCATGAAAATAAGACAACAACTTGGCATATTAATCCACTTTTAATTTCTATTGTAGACATTGAAATTAATAGTGACTTTCAGAATCAGATTGAGTCTTACAATGACCAATATATTCTTTCTAGTTTTCAAGACCATGTTGTTGCAGGTGGAGTCTTTTCATTTGAGTACAATGGTCAAAACTTAAGTTATAATTCAAATTCTCTTTATTTTAAAACTACATTTGAATCTGCTGGAGGGACCTTGTTTAACTTTCATGAGTTAATTAATAAGGATAAAAATCCCCTTACCGACAGTTATGATTTTTTAGGAATAAGGTATGCTCATTTTCAAAAAACCACATTAGATTTAAGGTATTACCAAGGATTATCAGATCGTTCAAAAATTGTATATCGTATTTATTCTGGGGTTGGAATTCCAAAGAAAAACTTAAGTGACGCTCTTCCATTTGAGAAGAGTTTTTTTGCTGGTGGTTCAAATAGTCTTAGGGCTTGGCGCGCAAGGTCATTAGGTCCTGGTAGTTATTTCGAAGACTCAACAAGATATGATAAGATCGGGGATATAAAATTTGAAGGTAATGTAGAGGCACGTTTTCCGATATCAAAATGGATAGAAGGTGCTTTTTTTGTAGACTTTGGAAATATTTGGTTAATTGGCTACGATTCATTGCGTCCAGAAGGAAAGTTTAATTGGAATAATGTATTGGATGACATTGCTATTGGGACTGGATTTGGTTTAAGATTAAACTTTGAATTCTTTATCTTAAGAGCAGACCTAGCAATACCATTTAAAAATCCAGGAATTCCAAAGGATAACAACCAATGGATTTTTAAAAGTGAAAAAAGAGACGACCATTTCTCCCCTTTGTTAAACCTTGGAATTGGCTATCCTTTCTAATAAGTTTTATTTGTCTCAATCATCAATTTTTATAGATTTGTTTGAGAAACATAATTTTAATAAAAATCTATAATAAAAATTACAATAAATGAGTTCGATAAAGCCAGGTGTTGCTACAGGAAATGATGTACAAGAGATTTTTAAACTAGCCAAAAGTAAAGAGTTTGCGCTTCCAGCAGTAAACGTAATTAGTTCAAGTAGTATAAACGCTGTTTTAGAAACTGCAAAAGAATTAAATGCTCCGGTAATAATTCAGTTTTCAAATGGTGGAGCAGTTTTTAATGCGGGAAAAGGCTTAGATAACGAAAATCAATCTGCAGCTATTGCTGGTGCTATTGCTGGTGCAAAACATGTTCATACTATGGCCAAGGCTTATGGAGTCCCTGTTATTTTACATACGGACCATTGTGCAAAAAAACTTCTTCCATGGTTAGATGGATTAATCGAAGCAAGTGAAATTAATTTTAAAGAAAAAGGTTATCCTCTGTTTAGTTCGCATATGATTGATCTTTCCGAAGAGTCTATTGAAGAAAATATGGCTATATGTAAAAAATATTTGGAAAGAATGTCTAAAATAGGAATGACTTTAGAAATAGAATTAGGAATTACAGGAGGTGAAGAAGATGGAGTGGATAACACAGATGTAGACGATTCAAAGCTTTACACTCAACCTGAGGAAGTTGCATATGCTTATGAACAACTAATTGAAGTTAGTGATAAGTTTACAGTGGCTGCAGCTTTTGGAAACGTTCACGGTGTCTACAAACCAGGAAATGTCAAACTGACACCAAAGATTCTTAAAAATTCTCAGGAATTTATTTCAAAAAAACACAATCTAGAGCATAATTATATAGATTTTGTTTTTCATGGCGGTTCTGGGTCTTCTGTTGAGGAAATTAGAGAAGGAATAAGTTATGGAGTAATAAAAATGAATATTGATACTGATTTACAATATGCTTACATGGAAGGAATAAGAGATTATTTTAATGATAAATCTCAGTACCTAAAAACACAAATTGGAAATCCAGATGGTGAGGATGTTCCCAATAAAAAACATTACGATCCTAGGAAGTGGGTAAGGGAAGCAGAACTAACTTTTAAAGAGCGATTAAAGCAAGCATTCAAAGATTTAAATAATATTAATACCCTATGAGTGAACAAGCACAAAACCCTTGGTTTAAAAGAAAGCTTAAAGGCATTATAACTCCAAGTAGAGAAAAAAAAGAAACTCCAGATGGTTTTTGGCATAAGACTCCTTCAGGAGATGTTATTGAAAAAACAGAGTTAAAAGAAAACTTTTTTGTTACTCCAAAAGAGGGTTACCATGTAAGAATTGGTTCTAAAGAATATTTTGATATAATTTTTGATGACCAAAAGTTTACCTTAATAGCAGATGATTTAACCCCAAAGGATAAGCTTAAATTTAAGGACAAGAAAAAATATAGCGATAGAATTAAAGAATCAAAGAAAAAAACTGGTCTTAATGATGCCATGCGTAGTGCCTATGGTAAAACATCAGGTGAAGGTATTGTGGTAGCTTGTATGGACTTTTCTTTTATAGGAGGCTCCATGGGAAATGTCATGGGTGAAAAAATTGCGAGATCTGTAGAATATGCGATTGAAAAAAAATGTCCATTTATGTTAATTTCAAAATCTGGGGGAGCAAGAATGATGGAGGCAGGAATATCTTTAATGCAAATGGCAAAAGCTACAGCAAAACTTACCCAGCTATCGAAAGCAAAATTACCTTATATTTCTTATTTAACTGATCCAACAACGGGGGGAGTGACAGCTTCTTTTGCAATGCTAGGAGATTTAAATATTGCCGAACCAGGAGCTTTAATTGGTTTTGCAGGACCAAGAGTTATTAAAGAGACTATAGGAAAAGATCTTCCAGAGGGTTTTCAGACAAGTGAATTTTTATTGGAGAAAGGTTTTTTAGATTTTATAGTTGACAGAAGAGAACTTAAAACTAAATTAGTTCAGCTCATTAAGCTTTTTAAAAACTAGATAGTATCATCACTTTTTTTTATTTATTTTTCAATCTTTATTAGGTTTTATAGTTTGTATTGTTGCAAACCTTTAATCTCGGCGTCTTTACTTTTTATAAACTATGTATAAATTTCTTAACTTTGAGATTCAAAGTTAAATTTTATTCATGAAAAATAACCAACCAGAAAATGATTTGGGTCTAATAAAAGACCTAATGGAAAAATCAACTAAGTTTTCAAACTTATCGGGAATAGCTGTATTTCTTACTGGAATATTGGCCATGATTGGTGCGTCTTTTGTTTATTTTGATATTGGGTTTTCAGTTAGTGAATTAGATATTTCATATGCTCAATTAATTAATCAAAATGGAGAACCTGAAGATCTTTTTCTAAAACTTAAACTTTTAGTTCTCATCGCTTCTTTAATTTTAATTTCTTCTATAATTATACTCTACATAACAGCTCATAAAAAGTCAGGTAAAGAAGGAATTCCACTTTTTAATTCTTCTTTTTCTAGAACTCTTAAATCTTTATTTATTCCACTATTTTCTGGAGGAATTTTTTGTTTATTACTTATAAATCAACATATGTATGGTTTGGTTGCACCCGCGACTTTAATTTTTTATGGACTAGGTCTAGTTAGTTCCAGTAAATTCAGTTACAATGAATTGGAGTTTTTAGGTTATTTCGAATTATTGTTGGGATTTATAGCATCCTTTTATATCGGAAGTGGACTTTTATTTTGGATCATTGGATTTGGCGTATGTCACATTGTTTTTGGATTACTAATTCACTTTAAATACGATAAAAAGTAAATGGAAGGTTACGGTCTTTTAAATAAAGCTTTTGATTCAAGAGTTAGGTTAGGAGTAATGTCAATTCTTTCAGTTAATGAATGGGTGAGTTACAAAGAGATTAAAAATCTTTTAGATTTGACCGATGGAAATTTAGCCAGTCATATCCATGCATTAGAGAAAATTAATTTCATTGAAATTAAAAAACAATTTATTGGAAAAAAGCCTTTAACAACCTACAGAGTAACCAATATTGGTAAAAATGCTTTCAAAGAGCACCTATCAGGATTGGAAAAACTGATAAATAATTAAATTTCATAGGTAATTATTTTGTAACTTGACACAAAAATTATTTTATTAGCAAAAAAATCAAAATGAAAAGTTTATTTACAAATCTATTTTTAATGTCACTTGCCTTTGGAGTTTCCTCTTGTTCTTCATCTTCTGATGAAGTTAATTCTCAAGAG
The DNA here is from genome assembly GCA_016780365.1 of Flavobacteriales bacterium. GTDB lineage: Bacteria > Bacteroidota > Bacteroidia > Flavobacteriales_D > Parvicellaceae > MED-G20. The sequence continues at coordinate 10,814 of JADHMB010000035.1, read as the reverse complement.
GCTGTCGAAGTGGTAACTGAAGAATTAGCAGAAGAAGCAACCAACGATAATGTATTTTATCAGATGCCAACCCCCAACGAGTTATTCGCAGTTTTAAAAAACAGTGACGCTCCTTTTAACAAAGAAATCTTAAACGATGTTTCTAATTCTGGAAATTATCTCACCAAATTTTCTAAAGCATTAAATTTTGGTGTTTTTATTGCAGATTTAGCATATGCAACAAGTCAAGGAAGTTTTGAAGATGCAGCTTCTTTATTTGAAGCTATCCAAAGTTTATCTAAAGATTTAGAGATTGAGAATGCAATTGATCAAATAATTTTTGAGAGATTAAAGGAGAATTTAGAAAATGCAAATGCAGACTCTTTATTTTATTTGTCCAATGAAACTTATTACAGTGCATTTTCCTATCTGGAAGAAAATGATCGTCAAGATGTTTTAGGAATGATTGCTGTAGGAGGCTGGATAGAAGGTTTAAATATAATTTTAAATCTAGAGCCATATAGCGAAGATTCAGAAATTTGTCAAAGAATAGCTGATCAAAAATTAACTCTAGAAAATTTATTAATTTTTGTATCTGATATTGAAAATGATAAACTTACAGATTTAGTAAGTGATTTATCCGTGATAGAAGAAATCTTCAATGAGGAGTCAGAGAATTCCAATGATGAATCTACTGAAACAGAAGTTGTGAATTCAACCAATGAAGATGGTGTTATGGTTTTTGGAGGAGGTAATTCAGTATCTCTTAGCAACTCTCAGTTTGACCAATTAAAAAGTACAGTAATGGATTTGAGAACTTCAATTATCGAAGGAAACTAATTTAAATTTTTTAAAATGAAAAGAATTAATTTTTTAACAATAATTTTATTAATGGCAACGCCTTTAATTGATTTTGCTCAAAGTCAAAGAGAGTGTTACAACACTGTTTCTTTTTGCGAAACTGAAAGAAAAGCAGGATTTACTAAAAATATGCAAAGCTTAAGCGGCGCATTTAAACAGGGAGATACTTCTGAAGTTCAAATAATAGTGTACAAAAACATGGAGTACAGAATTTCTGTATGTTCACCTTCTAATCCTGAGTTTTTAGGGAAATTTCAATTCAAAATTGCAGAGGATTTAAGGAAAGGTGCATGGAAAGAAACTACCATTTATGTTGACTCTACTTACAAAGACGAAAATTATGATACTCAGACTGTGAAAGTTCCAAAAATTCAAAGAAAAAGAGTTTACGAAACCACTGAAGAAGTAAGATATGATAATGCAGATGATGAAATGAATCAAGATTTTATTTTCACATCTAACAAAACAAGAAAACTTAAAGTTAAGGTCTATGTTCCAAATGCAGAAGGTGAGGACATGTCTTCTGGTCTTTCAGGAAGCAGTTATGCATGTGTTGGTCTTTTGATTGAACACCAGCCTGGTGTCATCTCAGGTTTTAGTAGATAAACTTTGTTATTGGTTTTATGAAAGATTTTATTAAAACCAAAAAATATGCTTTAATTTTATCACATCAGGGTCCAGATGGTGATTCTATAGGTTCCTCTGTTTCTCTTAGCTTGTATTTAAATAAAATTGGAATTGATAATAAGATTATTTTTCCAGATACGTATCCAAGTTTTTATTCTTGGGTAAATGGTATTGAAAATTCAATTATTGCATCTGAAAATTTAGATTTACTTAATGAACTATTTGAGAAATCAGATTTAATATTCTGTTTAGATTTCAACCATAGAAATAGAGTAGGTGCCAATTTGAGCCCATTTCTATATAATTCAATGAACAAACATATAATTGTTGTTGATCATCATACAAACCCCGAAAATTTTGGAAATTCTGAAATTATTGATACCGATGCTTCATCCACTTGTGAATTGGTATTTAATCTAATTAAATCCAATGGTGATATTGATCTTATTGATATTCCTATTGCTGAATCAATATATATAGGCCTCATTACAGATACAGGTTCATTTAAGTATTCTTCTGTTTCCTCTTCAACACATCTTATTGCTTCTAAGCTTAAAGAAATAGGATTGAATCATGTAGCTATTCATAATAATATTTTTGATCAAAACTCTGTATCTAAAATCAATCTTTTAGGATACGCTTTACAAAAAATTAAGCTTGATCCAAACACTTCTTTGGCCTATCTAGTACTTTCTAAAGAGGAACTAGAAAAGTTTAATTTTCAAAAAGGAGATTCTGAAGGGTTTGTTAACTATTGTCTTTCTATCAAAGGGGTTAAAAATGCTGTTTTTCTTAGAGAAGATAAAAGTCTTATTAAAATTTCCCTAAGATCAAAAGGGGATGTGAAAATGAACGAGTTTTCTCAAAAATATTATGGTGGAGGAGGTCACCAAAATGCAGCAGGTGCAGCTGTTGAAAGTAACGATATTGATATTGTTACAAAAACATTAATTGAAAATTTTAGATCCTTTTGTTCCGTTTAATATTTATAGTTTTTTTTTCCATTTCTTTATTGTCTTGTGAAAATAATAAAGAGAAATTTCAAGACAATGATTTATTAGGGGTTTTCGATAAAGAGTCCTCAATAAAAATGAATAAGTCTTGGTTGGTTGATGAAGTTTTTAAAATTGATCAGTATTGTTTAAGACAGGGTTGGGAAATGTTAAGTTCAGAAAGTGGTCTTAGATATAAAATTATAAACAAGAGTAATTCTGGTATTAAAGCCAAAGAAGGTAGCGAAGTAATTATTGCTTATGACATAAGATTAATGGATTCCTTTCAGACCAAATGTTATAATTCAGATTCGAGTGGTCTTGCAAAGTTTAAAGTTGAACATTCTACCATAGAAACTGGTATTCATGAAGTTGTAACTTATTTAGAAAAGAACGATAGTGCTTTAGTGATTTTACCTCACCATATAGCTCACGGAATTTCCGGAGATTCTAAGCTTATTCCTCCTTTATCTACAGTTTTATACTTTATTAAAATTATAGACGTTGAATAAAGCTATTTTATTAAATATTATTTTTTTATTTTTTTATAGTTGTAAAGAAAAAAGTAATTCTTTTATTAAAACTGATAATGGTTATTTACTAAATTTTCATGAAATTTCAGGGGACACTAATCATGTAAATAAAGGATGCATAGTCAATTTGGATATTATTGCTAAAGATGAAAACCAAAATATTATTTTTTCATCCAAAGAAAATGGTTTAGATGGGGTTTCTTCCTTTTTCTACGATTCCACTATTTTAAAATCTGCTATGAATGGTATTTTATTAAAAACATTTAAAGGGGACAGTTTGTCATTTTCTATGAAATCCTCTGTTTTTTATAAGAGTTTATTTGGAGAGAAAATTTTAAATAAAATAATTGTAGATACCTCTTTTTTAAAGGTAGACTTAAAAGTTTTGGGGTATTTTAATTTTAAAGAGCAAATAGATTATCAAAAAAAACTTGAAATATCTGCCCAGGGTAAAGAAGATTCAACATTGGATTTTGCAAAAAAGTCATGGGACAGTAAATTTCTAAATATTTATAAAAGTCGTGGTTTATATGCTATCAAATTATCTTCGAATGATTCTTTAAATTTTTATGGAGATTCTATGAAAAATGAAATTATTATTGGTTATACCATGAAGGAAATTTCAGGACGTTTAATTTATGAAACAAGCTATTTAAAACCCGAAATATATGACAGAAGCAAAGAGGGACAATTATTAGAAGGGTTTGAAATTCTTGTAGATAATTTTCAAAAGGGTGACTCTATTGTCGCATTGATTCCTTCCAATCTTTTATTTGGAAGAAACGGTTCATTCATTAACCAAATCCCACCTTTTACTCCAATGAAGGTTAATTTAAAAATAAATTAAAATTTATTCAAATATGAAAATAGTAGGTTTTTTCTCTAGAATAATTTTACTATTAGATAATTCATAGACAGTTTTGGTAATAATCTTTTCACTTTTCCCTGTTAAATCAATAGCAATGCTTATTTTTCTGTTTTGAGGTTTTATTTGTTTTATTAGGTCTTCTAGAACTTTTTGATTTCTGTATGGTGTTTCAATAAAAATATGAGCCCCAGTTTTTTTTTGAATAGTATTTATTTCTTTAATTCTATCTTTTTGTTCAATTGGGAGGTAACCATGGAATTTAAACTCTTGGCCATTTAACCCGCTAGCCATCAATGCTAAAATAATTGAATTTGGTCCGATTAGCGGTTTTATAGCTATTTGATGTTTGTGAGCTAATTCACAAATTTCCTGTCCTGGATCTGCAATTCCTGGACAGCCTGAATCACTCATTACGCCAACATCATTCCCATCTAAAAGACGATCTACTATTTCTCTTATAATTTCTTTTCTTGTTCTTTTATCTACAATAAAAAAATTAGTATTATCTATATCAAAATTTGGATTTAATTTTTTAATAAATCTTCTACTAGTTCTTATATTTTCTACTGCAAAAAACTTAAGATTATTGATTAATTCAATAATGTAGGGAGGAATAAGTTTAATATTGAAATCTTCTTCACTATGAATAGGGACTGGTATTAGATATAATATTCCTTTACTCATTTATCAAGATTTCACTTATTATTTTAGAGCTAGCATTTTCAAGTAATCTGTATATTTTCTCAAATCCATCTTCTTCACCATAATATGGATCTGGTACAGACGGATTATTTTCTGGGTCAATTATTTTTAAAATCAACTGAACTTTATTGCATTCTTTTTCATTAGAACACAATCTTATTATATCTCTGTAATTACTGGTGTCCATGACATATATTTTATCAAATTCTTTAAAATCATAAGTAGAGAATTTTCTTGCTTTTTGATGGCTAATATCTATATCGTATTTTTTAGCAACCTTTATACTTCTTAAATCTGGTGAAGAACCTATATGCCATCCGGTTGTTCCTGCAGAATCAACATAGATATTTACATTACTTTCCTTAGATTTTTTTTCAAGTATTCCTTGAGCTAGGGGAGACCTGCATATGTTACCTAAACATACCATTAGGACTTTATACATATACTAAAAGATATTTATTGTACGCTTAGCTTTTTTTCTAAATCTGCAAGATAAGTTCTAAAGTGCTTATCTGTTTCTGCAAGATTGTTAACTGTTCTGCAAGCATGAAGTACTGTAGCATGGTCTTTGCCACCGCAATGCATACCAATATTAGCTAGTGATGACTTGGTCATTTTCTTAGAAAAATACATAGCAATTTGTCTTGCTTGAACAACTTCTCTCTTTCTAGTTTTAGACTTCATAAGTTCAATTGGAAGATCAAAATAATCACATACAACTTTTTGAATATACTCAATAGAAACTTCTCTTGCGGTATTTTTAACAAACTTGTCTATCATTTGTTTCGCCAAATCAAGAGTTATAGACTTTTTATTAAGGGAAGATTGTGCTATTAAAGAAATTAATGCACCTTCAAGCTCTCTTATATTGTTAGAGATGCTGTAGGCTAAATATTCTACAACTTCGGATGGTAATTCAATTCCATCAGAATACATTTTTTTGTTAAGTATGGCAATTCTTGTTTCAAGATCTGCCATTTGTAAGTCTGCAGAAAGTCCCCATTTAAATCTAGATAGAAGTCTTTGTTCCATTCCTTGCATTTCAACAGGTGCTTTGTCAGACGTTAAAACCAATTGTTTACCTGTTTGGTGAAGGTGATTGAAAATATGGAAAAATACATCTTGTGTTTTTTCTTTGCCAGAAAAAAATTGAACATCATCAATAATTAAAACATCAATCATTTGATAAAAATGAATGAAATCATTGGTTGAATTATGTTTAACAGAATCAATAAACTGGTGAGTGAATTTTTCTGACGATACGTAAAGCACAGTCTTGTTTGGATGCCTATCCTTGATTGCAATTCCAATAGAGTGCCCTAAATGAGTTTTTCCTAGTCCAACACCACCGTAAATTAAAAGTGGATTAAAAGCTGTTCCTCCTGGCTTCTCGGCAACTGCGAAACCAGCAGATCTAGCCAATCTGTTACAATCGCCTTCTATAAAGTTTTCAAATGAATAGTTAGGGTTTAAGTTAGAATCAACGTTAACTTTTCTAAGTCCAGGTATGACAAATGGATTTCTAATAGTTTTATTGCCAATATCTACAGGCATACTAACTTGCGGGTTTTTAAGAATGCTATTGTCTGTAGTAGGTATTTTGATTGTGTATGGATTTTTATTGCCACTGTTGTTTTCCATAACAATGCTGTATTCCAATTTAGCTTCAGCACCAATTTCTTTTCGTATGGTCTTTTTTAGTAAATCAACATAGTGCTCCTCTAGCCATTCGTAGAAGAACTGAGAAGGAACTTGAATAGTTAAAACATTGCTTTTAAGTTTTACAGGTTTTATTGGCTCGAACCATGTTTTAAATGCTTGAATAGATACGTTATCTTTAATTACTGTTAGACAATTATTCCAAGTTGATTCAAAAGATTTACTCATTTATTATAATTTATTTTGTTAAAAAAGGGTAGCTGTAAAAATAACAATTGAGGTAACCATTGAAAAATTTACTGAATGCTTAAACACCTAACAAATATTTAATAAAAAAGTTAAAAAAAAAACTTATTTGCTATTGTTTTTTAAAAATATTTTATTCTGAAAAAAAATCAAATTTTGGCATAGTTTTTTTTGGAAATACCGTTAACAGATAAAGAATTTGATTTTCCATTATTTTTTGAAAATTCTAAATCAATTCGTCCTAGAGCAAGTGCTCCCCAGCCTGCTTGATTGACAATTACATTTTTATTTTCTGAATTTTTCACAAGTTTGGCTTTTTCTAAAAAAGTATGTGTGTGACCGCCAATAATAACATCAATATTTTTTGAAAGTCTTGCTAATTTTAAATCTGAAATTTTATCGCTTTTATATTTATGTCCTAAATGACTAATACAAATAACAAAGTCACATTTTTCTTTGTTTTTAAGATAATTGGTCCAATAGTTACTTGTTTTTAAAGGGTCTAGATATTTTGTCTCTCCATAGTAATCTTTACCTACTAATCCTTCCAGTTCAATACCAAGTCCAAAAAAACCAATTTTTATTCCATCCATTTCCTTCACTAAATATTTTATTGTTTTTTCATTCATTTCGCTATCAGAAAATTCATAGTTGGAGCAAATAAAAGGAAAATTAGCATGGTGCAATACTTCTTTGAAACCATTTATTCCATTGTCAAAGTCATGATTTCCCATAGTAGATGCAATATAACCCATACTACTCATAATCTTCAGCTCCAAACTTCCTTTGAATTTATTAAAGTAAGGGGTTCCTTGAAATACATCTCCAGCATCTATTAAAACAACATTTTTTTCTTCGCTCCTAATTTTTCTAACAAGACTAGCTACTCTTCTCATTCCTCCCATTCCTGGGTGTCTAGAATGATTTTCAGGAAATGAATCTATATGACTATGCATGTCGTTGGTATGTAAAATAGTAATTTTTTTGCTCCTTGTTTTTTTATTTAAAAAGCTAAAGCTATTTAACAGTGGAATGGAAATACCTGCTAAAACAATTTTTTTTATAAAAATTCTTCTATTGGAGAACTTGGACTCTGCCATCTATTTGAGCGTTTATTTTTATATTATTCTTTCCTAATTCCTCTATGTATCTAATAATTACATCTCTAAGTAAAAGTTTGGTGTTTAATAAAGTTCTACAGTTCTTAAAAAAAACCATGTCATCTCCGCCACTAGCTAAATAATTGGTGGTTAATACCTTGTAGGTTTTCAAAGGGTCATACATTTTATTACTAATCATACATCGATTGACTTTATCACCACTTATTTTTAGTCTTATTCCACTCAAAGGAACACCTGATTTTCGTGAAATATTGGTGGTGGATTTATCTTTAATATATTTTATTAAATCATTCATTTCTTCACCTTGTATCTGCAAAATCAATAGATGATTGTCAAATGGCATTATTTGAAAAATATCGCCTATTGTTATAGAACCCTTATTTAGTGAACTTCTAAATCCTCCGTTATTTAAAATACAAAAGTCAGGATTGAATTCGTTTTCAGGAAAGTTTTTTCTTACATAAAGTATAGATAAATCAGAGATAAAATCCCCTAAAAGTCCTTCCGGACATCCAACTTCCATGGTAATTGAACAATGGTTAATTATCTTATCCATTTCCTTTGAAATAGAATCTCTATATTTTGAAAGTTCGATTTCTTCGAATTCTTGCTCAGATAAGTTTTCGTCAATATTTATAATGGAAGAGTTTGCATCTACTATTTTGTAACCTTGACAAGATAAAGTCAGTATAAAATATGCTGCAATTAAGATTGAAAAATTATAATAACGTTTTAACACATCCCTAAATTAAATAATATGTTCCAATCAACAACAAAGGTGAGAGTAAGATATGCGGAAACTGACCAAATGGGGTATTGTTATTATGGGAATTATGCCCAATATTACGAAGTAGCAAGAGTTGAAGCTTTGCGATCGTTGGGAATTAGTTATAAAAACTTGGAAGCCCAAGGGTACTTATTACCAGTTTCTGATTTCAGCATAAAATACATATTACCAGCTTTTTATGATGAAGAATTATCGGTGAAATGTACAATATATGAATTAACCAATTTTAAAATAAAATTTAAATACGAAATACATAATACGAATGGTGATTTACTCAATTTTGGAAATACTACTTTAGTCTTTGTAGATAAGGAAACAAAAAAACCCGTAAATTGTCCTGATTTTTTAAATAATAAATTATTAAAATTTATCCATGAAAAATAAATTAATTCTTCTTTTAGCTACCACTATCATATTTATAAATGCAAGTGGACAATCGTTTAAAAGTTTATATTTCAAATCTTTACATTTTCTAGAAGTATACGATTATTCAGCTGCTTTGGAAATTCTTCAGGAAATGAAAGCCTTAGACCCTGAAAATTGTAACACTCATTTTTTTATAGGCAACTGTCTAATGAATATCCCAAATCGAGAAAAAGAAGCTATTCCATACTATGAAAAAGCTTTAGAAAGTTTGACAATAACTTATAAAATTGCAAACCCTAAGGAAAAAAATGCCCCCATAGATGCAATAGAGTTATTAGGAAATGCTTATCATATGAATTATGAATTTGAAAAAGCTATAGAAAAGTATGAATTTTACGGTAACTTTTTATCGGATTATAATGAAGATGCTTTAAGGTCTAATATAAGAAAAATTAGAAGATCAAAAAACGCATTAAAATTAGTCCAAAACCCTGTGGATGTTAAAATTTATCCTCTAGAGACAATCAACACAGAGTTCTCAGAATATAAGCCGTTGTTAAATGCTCAAGAAAACACAATGTTTTTTACTGCTAAAAAACCAGATGGATTGACAGATTCTAAAGACGATCAGGGAGATTTTTATGAGCATATTTATTACTCTGAAAAAGTAGATAACAGTTGGACAAAAGCAAAGCTTATGCCTAATCCATTAAACACTAAAAAGAGTACATCTGCATTATATCTTTCTGCAGATGGTCAATATTTACTTTCTTCAATGGTAAATAACGACTTTAATGTTGGACCAATGGGAAGAGGAATTTTTGAATCCTACAAAAATGGAAACTTATGGACTGCTCCTCAGATACTTAAAAACGAAGTCAATACAAATTACTTAGAAACCTCAGCCAGTATGGATTTAAACAAAAACATGCTCTTATTTGTTAGTGATAGAGATGGTGGATACGGTGGAAAAGATTTGTGGATGATTAAGAAATTAGAAAATGGTTCCTGGTCTTTACCACAAAATCTTGGCGAGCCAATTAACACAGAATATGATGAAGAATCTCCATATTTTCATTCAGATGGTAAAACTTTATATTTTTCTTCTACAGGACATTCCTCAATAGGAGGTCTTGATATTTTTAAATCGGAATTAGATTTAGAATTAAATTGGTCTTCTCCTAAAAATATGGGCTACCCAATTAATACAGTAAACGACGATCTTTCTTTCATTCCTAGCGTAAGTGGTAATAGAGCTTATTTTTCATCTGTTAGAAACGGTGGAAAAGGAAAATACGACATCTATGAAATGACATTACCTAACGAAAAAGAATCAAACTTAGCTGTATATGAAGGTTTGGTTACCAATCAAAATGGAAAACCAATTAAGAATATTAAAGTTTCTGTTCAAAATGATAATTTTTTCCCAGTATATAAAGAATTTCAAATTAATGAATCCTCAGGGAAATTTGTTTTTGTTTTTGAGTCAGGAAATAATTACAATATAAAATTTGATATAGATACATTAACTATTTACGATTCTATTAATGTACTAGAAAATGAAATAGGTATTTTTTCTTATTCAAAGTCTATAGAAATTGCAGAAGATGAAGTTATTGTCTCCAATGCTGTTATTGAAATGGAAGAAAAAATTACTATTGAAAAACAACCAATAGTAATAAACGATATTTTGGAGGTTACAACTGTGGAAGAACTCACTGTTGTATCTTCAAATCTTTCTAAGGAGGATAATTCCAAACAACTAGAAGAATTAGAGCCTGTAGAGATAGATAGTAAACAAATAGAGGAGGTTAAGGACTCATTATCTCCACCATCTAAACCAATTATTGCTGAAGATTCTAAGTCTATAGTTCAAGAGGAAATAGTTGCTAATCAAGCTGTTTCTAAGGTCGATAAAGTAGAGAAACATATTTTATTTTATGACAATATTAACTTTAAAACTGAAAGTTCGGATTTATCCAATAGTGAAAAATCAAAACTTGATAAATTAATAGAAGATTTAAAAAGTAATCCTAAATGGACGGTAAACTCAATAGGACATACCGATAATAC
>JADHMB010000034.1 GCA_016780365.1 Flavobacteriales bacterium | reverse complement strand
TTAAGATATTTAATAGGTGGGGAGAGTTGATATTTAGCACGAATGATTTCAATGCAAAATGGGATGGTACGTACCAAAACAATGCATTATCATCAGATGCATATATATGGAAAATAGATTTAGTAGACAGCCAATCTGGAGAGGAAAAGAGTTTGAAAGGCTATGTTCTACTTTCTAAATAACTAGAACTTTTTTTGTAGTCCTATATATGGAACTACAATTGCGTCAATTCCTAAAGCATTATTAATTGCTTCCATATTTATAACTGTGATTCCGAAACTCCAGTTTTCTCTAAAATTTCTAGCAAAATTTATTATAATATTATTAATTAATCCTATTTGAATTCCATCTACTGTGATTCCAACTATTTCCCCAGCTAGAGTAAATCTTTCTGCTATTTTCTTTTGACTTGCTAAATATCCTCCGTAATAAAACTCCTCTAAAAATGGAAGGTGATATCCTATTATTCCAATTGTTGTGTTTTGAAAACTATCTCCATATGTGATTCTTGGTAAAAAACCCCAACTATTAAATTCATTAATTCCGTTTAAGTTAGTTAGTAGATTTATACTGCCAATAAGAGATATTCCAGTAGTGAAGGAATTGTTTATTTTTTTGGAATAGGTAAGTGAAGAAAACACATTATATATAAATATATTTCCAACTGAAATTTCAAAATTTTCGTGAACTCCTATTTTTGAATTACTTGTTAAAAAGTAATGGGAGTTTGTATTTACATTTCCCCTCTCAGTAATATAAGCAGATGGAAAATAACAATACTTAGTATATATAGGGTTTGGGTTTTTAAATTCTTTTATAGATTTTATCTGATTTCTTGTAATAAACCTGTAGGATTTAATTTCATTTTTATTAAACTTTTTATTCTCATTGGCAATTTGAACAGTTAATGAATTATAATCTTCACTTATTAATAAGCCTCTTAATTCTTTATTTTCATTAGTAATTACTACTACAATAGTATCGTTAGAATAATTATTTGTTACATTAGTTTGGGACCAGTTATTTTGGAAGCTCAAGAAAAAAGACCCAAAAACAATAAGATTTATTGAACTTGTTTTACACAATATATTTTTTAATGAGAGTCTTTTATACATTTACACCATGAATTTAAAGAATGATCTTATACTTAGAGCAGCAAATGGTAAAAATATTGAAAGAACCCCAGTTTGGTTGATGAGACAAGCGGGTAGAATTCTTCCTGAGTATAGAAAAATAAGAAATTCATTAAGTGGGTTTAAAGAATTGGTAGAAACTCCGCATTTGGCTGCAGAAGTTACAATTCAACCTGTAGATATTCTAGGAGTTGATGCAGCAATTATTTTTTCAGATATATTAGTAATCCCAGAAGCCATGGGGCTTTCCTATGAAATGATAGAAAAAAAAGGGCCTTACTTTCCCAAAACTATTGAAAGTAAAGCCAATATTGATGCTTTAAATACCTCCAATTTAGAAGATCATTTATCTTATGTTTTTGAAGCAATAAAAATCACTAAAAATGAACTTTCTCAACGTGTTCCATTAATAGGTTTTGCTGGTGCTCCATGGACAATATTTGCCTACATGATAGAAGGTCAAGGTTCTAAAACATTTAGTAAAGCAAAGAGTTTTTTGTATAGAGAGCCAGAACTAGCCCATTTACTATTGGAGAAAATTACGATTACTACCATTGAATATTTGAAATTGCAAATTAAGGCAGGAGCTGATTTATTGCAAATTTTTGATTCCTGGGCAGGGATATTGTCTCCAGAATATTACAACGAATTTGGCATGAAATATGTCCATAGAATATGTGATGCTATTAATGATGTTCCTCTTACTGTTTTCAGTAAAGGAGCTTTTTTTGCACTTCAAAGCATGAAAAATTTAAATTGTAATACAATTGGTTTAGACTGGACTATGGATATTGGTCAAGCAATTAATTTATTTGCTAATACAAAGACTTTACAAGGGAATTTAGATCCTTGTGTTTTGTATGGAGATTTTAAACTTATAGAGAAAAAGACCAAAGAAATGCTTAATAACTTTGCTGGCAATAGACATATTGCTAACTTGGGGCATGGAGTTTATCCAGATACCGATCCAGAGAAAGTTAAATGTTTTATAGAAAGTGTTAAATCAAACAACTAAAAATGAGAATTAAATTAGTTTATACCTTGTTCCTATTATTGTCATTAAATTCTTATAAATCACAAGAAGATAATAATTTGGTTCTTAATCCAAGTTTTGAAAGTATAGATGGAAAGCTTAAAAAATTAAACCAAATTAATGTTGCCAAAGATTGGTATTCTCCTACCTCCTTAAAAGCAGATCTTTTTTCAAGTAGTATTCCTGGAGATATTGGCACACCTGAAAATATTTATGGAAAGGAATTCCCTAAAGAAGGGGAAAATTATGCTGGAATATTAACTTATAGTTACAATAACCAAAAACCTAGAACATACATTCAATCCATGCTTATTAAACCACTTACTAGTGGACTTAACTACTGCGTAAATATCCAAGTGAGTTTATCAGATTTAAGTAAGTACGCAATCGACAATATAGGAGCTTACATTAGTGAAGAGCCAGTTACTCTAGATAAAAAAGGCGATATTATTTTCAATGATAAAGCAGAATTATCTGCTGTGGTAACCAATGAAAAAAGTAAAATATACAAGTCAAGATATAAGTGGGAAACTGTTTGCGGGGTTTACCAAGCAGATGGAAAAGAAAAGTATATCACAATAGGTAATTTTTTTAATAACAAGGATACCGAATATGAAAAACTTACTAAGTCTGATGATTTTCCTGGGATTCAATCTCCTAACGCATATTATTACATAGATAATGTTGAGCTTGTTTTAGTAGAAGATCCTGATTTATGCGACTGCAACAAAGGACAAAAAAAGAAAAGAGAATCCATTGTCTACCATCTTGATGTCCAGGTGGACGAAAAATTACCAATTGATGTAAAACTTAAAAAGTATTCGATATATTTTGATGTAGAGAGTTATTCTGTAGACCCTATGTTCGATAACAATTTAAATAATGTTATAGATATTTTAAAAAATAATCCAGATTTGAAATTACAGTTAAACGGACATATTGATAATTTAGAAAAACAAGCTATAAATGATGATCCAGAAAACAAAATTTTAAAGAATTTAGGTAATTACAGATCAAAATCAGTAAAGGATTTTTTATTAAAAAATGGAATTTCTTCAGATAGAATTACTGCTGAGGATTTAGGTTCTGACCAACCTGCTTCCAAGGGAGCTTCTATGTTTAGTATGGCCAAAAATAGAAGGGTTGAGTTTATAATAATCAAATAATTTAATGCTAAAATCTAATAAGAAAATTCAAAAAGCCTGGACTTTTTACGATTGGGCAAATTCAGTATATCCTTTGGTAATTTCTAGTGCAATTTTTCCAGTTTTTTACGAGGGCTATGTAGATGAAAAAGTTATTTTCTTTGGATTTGAGTTTATCAACACTGCACTAATTACTATATTAAGCTCCTGCTATTTTCTATTATTAGTTCTAATTCTTCCTGTCTTGTCAGGAATTGCAGATTCTACTGGTAACAAAAGAGCTTTTATGCAATTCTTTTGTTATTTAGGTTCTTTTTGTTGCGTGCTTCTTTCTTTCTTTGATAAAAACCACCTGGAAATAAGTATGTTGTTGTTTGTGATGGCTGGAATAGGTTTTTGGAGTAGTTTGGTTTTTTACAATGCCTTTCTTCCTGAAATAGCAGAAAAAAAAGACCACGATAGTTTGTCTGCCCGTGGTTTTTCTATGGGTTATTTTGGTAGTGTTATTTTACTAGTACTTTGTTTGGTCTTAATTTTTAACGCTCAAGAAAATGAGCGGGCTTTTTATACAAGATTATGTTTCGCACTAACTGGTTTGTGGTGGTTTTGTTTTTCTCAAATTACTTTCAAAAGTCTTCCTAGGGGAGAGAAAATTAGAATTAAGGACAAATCCACTTATCAAAAAGGGATTTTAGAGCTGAATAAAGTAAGGTTGTACATTATGAAAACTAAGAGACTTAAAAGGTTTATTTACTCTTTTTTTGTTTACAGTATGGCAGTACAAACTATAATGTTGGTTGCTGTATACTTTGGCACCAAAGAAGTAAATTGGGGAGAAGGTGCTAATGCCAAGATGGGCTTAATTATTGGTGTTTTACTTATACAATTAATTGCAATACCAGGAGCTATTTTACTTTCTAAAATTTCTAAGTTTAAAGGGAATTTGTTTGCATTGAAATTGGTAGTATTTATTTGGATTTTGTTGTGTTTAAGCGCCTTACTAGTTTATGAACCCATTCATTTTTATCTTATTTCAGGTTTTGTTGGTTTGGTTATGGGTGGTATTCAGTCTTTATCAAGAAGTACTTATTCAAAGTATATTCCCTCTGGAACTAAAGACACTTCTTCTTTCTTCTCCTTTTACGATATTTCTGAAAAATTGGGTATTGTAATAGGAATGTTTTCTTATGGGTTCATAGAACAGGTTACTGGTAGCATGAGAAATTCAATCGTAGCATTGGTAGTTTTTTTTATAGTTGGTTTGCTTTTACTTTTTCAAGTACCAAAAGAAGAGATTTCTATAGAAAGCTATGGATAAAATATTCGACATAGCTATTGTTGGTGGTGGAATTGTTGGTGCTGCAACTTTTTACAAATTACAACAGCATTTTCCTAACAAGAATCTAGTTCTTATTGAAAAAGAAGATCAGTTAGCAAAACACCAGTCTGGAAGTAATTCTGGGGTCATTCATTCAGGATTATATTATACTCCAGGATCTAATAAAGCAAGGAATTGTGTTTTGGGAAGACATGAGTTGGTTAAATTCTCAAAGGAGCATAAGGTCACCCATGATGTTTGTGGAAAGGTTGTAGTTGCTACTCATGAAAAAGAATTTAAGTTTTTAGATAAGATTTATAAAAATGGTTTGGAAAATAATACGGAAGGGATTGAAAAAATTAATGCTAATCAAATAAAGGATATTGAACCAGAAGTAAATGGAATTGCAGGAATTTGGGTTCCTTGTACTGGAATAATTGATTATGTGATGGCAACAAAAAAAATGGTAGATGTTGCTCGTGGATGGAATGAGAATAGTGAAGTCTTGCTTTCTCAGCAAGTAAAATCTATCGAAAACCAAGCAGATTTAAAGATAATTAAAACACAGAATAAGACTATAAAATCAAAGTACCTAATAGTCTGTGGTGGGCTTCAGGCAGATAGACTTGCCAAAAGCGATGACATACCACTTAAGGAGAGAATTGTTGGATTTAGAGGGGATTATTACGAACTTGAAGACCATGCCAAAAACAAAGTAAATAATCTTATATATCCTGTTCCTGACCCTGCTTTTCCTTTTCTAGGGGTTCATTTCACAAGAATGGTGAATGGGGATGTTGAATGTGGTCCAAATGCAGTTTTTAGTTTTAAAAGGGAAGGTTATAATAAAACTGATTTTAGTCTAAACGATTCACTTGATGCCTTAACTTATAGAGGAACTTGGCAACTTTTTTTTAAAAATGCTTCTTATGGTATTAACGAGTATAGAAGAGCTTTCTCAAAAAAACTATTTTTAAAAACTTTACAGAAATTAATTCCCTCGTTAACCATGGATGATATTAAACCCGGTAGAGCAGGAGTGAGAGCTTTGTTGTTAAGTCAAAATGGAGATACCAAAGATGATTTTAGAATAGAATATACTTCCAATAGTATTCATGTTTTAAACGCACCTTCGCCTGCAGCAACTGCTTGTTTAGCAATAGGCAATGATATAAAAGAAATGGCTATTAAGAATTTTGCACTTAACTAAACTAGTTAGTAAGTTATCTTAGATTTTTCAAAAATCGATTTCCAATCCCAAATATAATTCTCAATTAAGGAATCAATTTTTTTCAAGAAAATAGGATTAGGGGTATTCAATTGTGCAAAATAATCATCTTGGTATTTTCCTAGTTTAAACTTAAAAAATACAGATTTAGACATGCCGTATAATATATTTTTAGATGGGTGGTTTACTCTTGAGATAAAGGAGCTGTAATTTTCTAATTTCTCCTTCATTTCATTAAAATCCATCTCAAAAACCTCACTCATTTCCTTAATAATAGAATTGCAAACTGCATTTTCTTCATGGCTGGAAAGTATTCTTTCAAAGAACTTCATATTTCCAGCTATTATTATATGCATAAGAACTGAAGGATCTTTGTAATTTAGTTTAGGGTAGGATTCTAATTCTGAATCATTGTAAATTGCATCTAGAAAATCTTCAAAAGTTTCATCTACTGCACGAAGCGTTTTATGTACAAATTGCTTTGCTAAAACCTTATGAGTTATTCTTTTTTTTACAAATAGAGTTGCAAACATTATTAGAATTAGATTTGAACAAAAATATTTGATGTTCCCTAATTTAAGTAATAAGAGCTGTCTCCTTTATTCACAAAGTTATTAACGATACTATTAAATTTATTAAATAAATTCTTTGTATTATTTGTTATTCTCTTCCCTTTTTTGACTAAGAAAAAATATATTTGTGCTCTAAATTTCTATTAATGGATAAAAATACTACAACGGGTTTAATTTTAATTGGTGCCGTAGTTATGGCTTTCATGTTTTTGAATCAGCCTAACGAGCAACCCAGTCCTACTAACCCAGTTAGTCAATCAAATGAAGTTATTTCTGACGGAAATAGCACTGAAGTAACAGAATTTAAAAGCACTACTAATTCTGATGCTGAATTAGAGATAGATTCTACAGATAATATTATTTTTCAAAAACTTTTAGCTCAAAAAGAAAACGAGAAACTAATTGAGAATTACGGAATTTTTTATGGTTCAGTTAAAGGTGAGGAAAAAGATTATTTTCTAGAAAATGACAAAATAAGACTTTCTTTTTCTTCCAAAGGCGCAAGAATTACTAATGCTGAAATGGTGGAGTTAGATGAAAATGGTCAATTTAAGTATAGGACTTACAACAGTTTTTTCAGTGATGAAAACAAACCTATTTCTCTTTTTGAAAAAGAAACTTCTCAAATGAGTCTTACAATAGTAGATGCTGAGAAAGTGGTGCCAGTGGAGACAAGTGATTTGTTTTTTGATTTGGTTAAAAATAACGATAGTCTTTTAGTTTTTAGAGCAAATGCTGGTTCTGAGGACAAGTATCTTGAATTTTCTTACCGCTTATCTAATGGTAATTATGATGTTGATTTTGAAATTAACTACCATAATATTGAAAATGATATAAAGTCTGATGTTGATTTAAAATGGTCCATGAAAGGATTATCGACTGAGAAATTAGCAGAAGATGAAAGAAATATTTGTACCATTATGTATAGATATTTTGGTAGTACAAGAGATTATCTGTCTGAGATGTCAGACGAAGAAGACGATCTCCAAAGTAATATAAATTGGATAGCTTTTAAACACAAGTTCTTTTCTTCAATACTATTAAGTGAAGATGGTCTTGGTAAAACAAAAATTGTTCACCGAAATTTAGAGGATGATAATTATACTAAATCTTATGCTTCAAGGACTTCTATTCCGTCTATGGGTAGAGTTCCTTTAAAGTTTTTATTCGTTCCTAATGACTACGATATATTGGAAACTTATGATTATGAAATGGAAGATCTTATTAATTTAGGTGGAAGTGTTTTCGCTTGGGTAAATAGATACCTTATTGATCCAGTTTTTAAATTTTTAATGTCTTTTGGGTTTTCAATAGGTTTGGTTATTCTACTTCTTACTATAATTGTTAAGATTGTTATTATGCCATTGACCTATAAAAACTACATGTCAACAGCAAAAACAAAGGTTATTAAGCCTGAAATGAATAAAATTTCGGCTAAGTACGAAGGAAAAACGGATAAAAATGCTGCGATGAAAAAGCAGCAAGAAACTATGGCTTTATACAAGCAAACCGGCGTAAATCCAATGGCTGGCTGCATACCTATGATTATCCAAATGCCAATTTTGATTGCTGTATTTAGATATTTTCCAGCAAGTTTATCTCTAAGACATAAGGGTTTTTTATGGGCTGAAGATTTAAGTTCTTTTGATTCGATTTTAGATTTGGGGTTTGAAATTCCCTTTTATGGAGACCATGTTAGTCTATTTGCTCTTCTTATGGCAGGATCTACTTTAATTTACACTATTACCAATTCTAGTCAAATGACAGCACAAACCCAGCCTGGAATGCCTAATATGAAAGTCATTATGTATTTTATGCCAATCATGTTTATTTTCTTTTTTAATAAATATTCTGCGGGTCTTAGCTATTATTACTTCTGTGGAAATATCATGAATATTGGTATAATGTGGGGAATTAAAAAGTTTCTTATAGATGAAGATAAAATCAGAGCAAAGATTGAGTTTAACAAGAAAAAAATTAAAAAGAAATCTCGTTTTCAGCAGCGATTAGAAGAAGTTGCCAAGCAACAACAGAAAAAGAGGAGATGATATTTGTTAATCCCATAAAAATGAACTTAATTTGCAGCTCAAATTTTTAATACCATGTCTAGAGTTTGCCAAATTACAGGAAAAAAAGTTATCACTGGAAATAACGTTTCTAAGTCTAAAAGAAGAACTAGAAGAAAGTTTTATCCAAATCTTCAAACTAAAAAATTCTTTATTCCTGAAGAAAATAAGTGGGTAACTCTTAAAGTTTCTGCATCTGCTATCAGAACCATAAACAAAAAAGGTATTTCTACTGTTATAGCAGAAGCTAAAGCCAACGGTTTTATGTAATTATTTCATAAAAATCCTACTAGTTTTTGTAGTTTAGGATTCATGAAATATTATTTATATATATTTTTCTTACTTTCTTTTTTATCTAATTCTTATTCCCAAGAGTTTAATAAACAATCTATTGACCTAAGGTTCGATACTCTTGGTATATACGATTTAGATCTGTTGCCTGCCAGTTTCCATGCAGATAGAAGAAAAGCTTTAAAAACCCTTATGCCTAGTGGAGCAATGGCTGTGTTCTATTCTGGAAAAAGTATGGTTAGAGCCAATGATGTAGATTATGAATTTCATCAAGACCCTAGTTTTTATTATTTAACAGGCTTAAACGAGTCCAACAGTGCATTAATTATTTTTAAAAAACCACAAATATTTGGTGTAGATACTATTGGTGAACTTTTATTAATTAAAGAAAGAAATGAAAATTCAGAGACTTGGGTTGGTAAGAAGTTAGGGGTCAAAGGCTCTGAGCTAGTTCTTGGCATTCAAAAGTCCTTTAATATTGACAAGTTTTCTTGGGAACAAATTGATTTCTCTATTGTAGACACAGTTTTTACAAACCAACCTTTTAAAGAAAATCGTTATCTAGATTTAGATTCATTAAAAAACATATTTAATAAAGATTTTAACGATAATGAAATAAAAAATTGGATGGCAAAACTTAGAGAGGTTAAAACCAAAGAAGAACTAGTTCTTCTAAGAAAAGCAATTTCAATAACATGTGATGCTCAAAACGAGTTAATGAAAGTACTAAAACCAGATATGAAAGAGTTTCAGGCGGAGGCTGTTGTTGAAGCAGTTTTTAAATTAAATGGGGCTGAATATCCTGGATATCCATCCATCGTAGGAGCTGCTGAAAATTCTTGTATTTTACATTATACAACCAACAGAAAAACTATGAAAGGAAATCATTTACTTTTAAGTGATGTTGGAGCAGAATACCATGGTTATACAGCTGATGTGACAAGAACTATCCCTGTTGATGGTAAATATTCCAAGGAAGAGAAAATCATTTATAATATTGTTTTAGAAGCGCAGAACAAAGCAATTGCAGAGTGTAAGGCGGGTAATCCATTTTATATTACCAATACCATCGCAACTACAGTAGTCTCGCAAAGATTACAAGAAATAGGTTTAATAAAATCCCCATTTGAATTAAGGCGTTATTTTATGCATGGAACCTCTCATTATCTAGGACTAGATGTGCATGATCCGGGTACCTATGGAGAGTTCCAACCCAATACAGTTATAACCGTTGAACCAGGGATTTATATAAAGGAAGGTTCTCCTTGTGATCCCAAATGGTGGAATATTGGAGTAAGGATAGAAGATGATATTTTAATAACCGATGGTGAACCAGAAAACCTCTCTGGATGTGTTCCAAGAACCATCAAGGAAATTGAATCTGTAATGAAAAAACAGCCCTTAATTTTTAAAGACTTTTAATCATAAGTTTATTTATTTTAACCAATGGTCCTTGACAAGAAAGCTGATGACAACTACTACAATTATTAATAATTGAAGAATAGTTTTTAATACTTGGGTCTTTATTGAATTCTCCAACAGCGTAATCATACGCTATGGACATTGGCTCAATATGAGGTTTGTTAAAGCTACTATCGGTTACTTGTTGGTGGTGAATTAGTTCGAAATTTAGAAGGTTTTCCCCTAGAGTTTCGTTTTTTTCTAGTTTAATTTTTATTGCTTCCAATTCTTTGGTCATTTCTCGCATCTGTTGCGCCATTTCACTCGTAGGATTTGGATCAAGAATGACTTTTGGGAAATCCTCAGAGGATGTTTTATTTACACACCCTGTTAGAATCAATAAGATTATTCCAATAGAATATTTCATTCAGCAATAATTACACCATCTGCAGTAAATCCCATATCGTAACTAGGTTCTGTTATTTGAGCAATTTCTTCTTCAGACTTTCCAGCATCTTCTGCATAATGTTTTAACATCTCAACAGTAACAGTATCTAGAAATAAATCTCCCTGGATTATTGCTTGTCTACCCTCTACGCTGTCTGTAGGGACAAAGAATGCATAATCTCTAAATTTGATAAATAACGTGTCTTCTCCTGTGTCTAAAGTCATCCAACACCCTTTTTTACTACATGTTTCTACAATTCTCCCAGATAATTTACTGCTTTTAATCCCAGTATTCATTAAAGATTCTTTCTCAACTTCTAAGTTTTTTATTGAGTCTTGTGAAATTACTTTGCCATAAAATTTATAGGATTGTGATTCGCTTTTGGAATTTAAAATTGGATTTTCATTAGTGTTATTGCATGAAAATAAAATAATGGATAAGCAGAGTAAAGAAATATTTTTCATTTATAATTTTTTTTCAAATATATTCATTAGAGTTTAACTATTGAATTATACAAGTAAATAAAAACAAATCTAACCTTGTGAATAAAAATAAATAAATTATATTTGCCACCCATAATTTAAGAAAATGGCCAAGAAAGGAAATAGAGTACAGGTAATTTTAGAATGCACAGAGCATAAAGAAAGTGGAGTGCCAGGTACTTCAAGATACATTACCACAAAAAACAGGAAAAATACACCTGACAGAATTGAGTTGAAAAAATACAATCCAATTCTTAAGAAATACACATTACACAAAGAAATTAAATAATTAAGCCATGGCTAAGAAATCAGTAGCATCTCTTCAAAAAGGAGGAGGGAAACAACATACTAAAGTTATTAAAATGGTTAAGTCCCCAAAAAGTGGTTCTTATACCTTTAAAGAAGAAATAGTACATAACGATAGAGTAAAAGACTGGTTTTAATAAAAGCTAAAAAAGTTTTAATTTTAAGCTCTTTCTTTAGATAAAGGAAAGAGCTTTTTTATTTAATATAGTTATCATGAGTTGGAAAAGTTTTTTTACCAAGCAAAAAAAAGAAGAACTCGATCAAGGTTTAGAAAAGACCAAGAAAAGTTTTTTTTCTAAAATTGCTACAACTGTTGCAGGAAAATCTAAAGTCGATGACGAAGTTTTAGATAATCTTGAAGAAGTATTGGTTTCTTCCGATGTCAGTGTTAAAACGACTCTAAAAATTATAGAAAGATTAGAAGAAAGAGTTAAAAAAGAGAAATATGTTGGGGTTAATGAGTTAAATAACTTACTCAAAAATGAAATTATAGAAATGTTATCTGAGAACAATATCGAAGATATTTCAAATTTCGAAACACCATCCTCTAACGAGCCATATGTTATAATGGTAGTTGGAGTAAATGGGGTAGGTAAGACTACAACCATAGGAAAGTTAGCCCATCAATATAAAAACAATGGAAAAAGTGTTTTGTTGGGGGCTGCAGATACTTTTAGAGCAGCTGCTGTTGAACAATTAACAATCTGGTCCGAAAGAGTAGGTGTTCCAATTGTAAAACAAAATATGGGTTCAGACCCGGCTTCAGTTGCTTTTGATACTCTTCAGAGCGCCAAGGCAAATAATGCCGATGTTGTATTAATAGATACCGCTGGAAGACTACACAATAAAGTTAATTTAATGAATGAGCTCACCAAAATTAAAAATGTGATGCAAAAAGTCATTCCCAACGCTCCTCATGAAATATTATTAGTTTTAGATGGTTCTACTGGCCAAAACGCTATAGAACAAGCGGAGCAGTTCTTAAAAGCAACAGAAGTAAACGCTTTAGCTATTACCAAACTAGATGGTACTGCCAAAGGTGGTGTTTTAATAGGAATATCCGACCAATTTAAAATTCCAGTTAAATATATTGGAGTAGGAGAAAAAGTAGATCAATTACAAGTTTTTAATACCAACGCATTTATTGAATCACTATTCAGTGGTTCTTCGTTTAATACAAATTAATGAAGACCAAAACTTTAAAAAAAAACAAAGTAAATGTGGTAACCATGGGTTGCTCAAAGAACCTTTACGATTCTGAGGTGATGATGGCTCAGTTAAAAGCCAATAAGTTTGAAGTGGAGCACGAGTCCAAGGTAAATGATGCTTCTATTGTAATTATAAATACCTGCGGATTTATTGAAAGCGCAAAGGAAGAATCCATCAATACCATCTTGGATTTTGTAGACGCTAAAAAAGAAGGCTTAGTAGAGAAAGTATATGTTTCTGGTTGTTTGTCCGAGAGATATAAAGACCAGCTTGAAGACGAAATTCCAGATGTAGACGCTTACTTTGGTTCTAAAGAACTTCCAAACATTTTAAGAACACTAAATGCCAACTACAAACACGAGTTGGTCGGGGAAAGATTATTAACTACACCACATCATTATGCATATTTGAAAATTGCAGAAGGTTGTGACAGACCTTGTTCTTTCTGTGCTATTCCATTAATGAGAGGGAAACATAGATCTACTTCTATTGAAGATTTAGTATCCAATGCAAAGTCTTTGGCTAAAAAAGGAGTGAAAGAGATTATGCTCATTGCACAAGACTTAACTTATTATGGACTCGATCTATATAAAAAAAGAGCTCTTGCAGATTTGCTTAAAGAACTTTGTAAGGTAGAAGGAATAGAATGGATAAGATTGCATTATGCATATCCTACTGGATTTCCAATGGATGTAATTGAGGTGATGAAACAAGAAAAAAAAATCTGTAATTACTTAGATATTCCACTTCAGCATGGTTCTACTAATATTTTAAAGGCAATGAGACGTGGTACTAATCGTGAAAAAACAACCAAGTTAATTAAGGATATAAGAGCGATGGTTCCCAATATTGCTATTAGAACAACCATGATTGCTGGTTATCCTGGGGAAACAGAAGAAGACTTTCAAGAAATGTACAATTGGGTAGAGGAAATGAAATTTGACAGGCTTGGAATTTTTACTTACTCTCATGAAGAAAATACCCACGCTTATAATTTTGAGGATGATGTTCCTCCAAAACTAAAAAAAGAAAGAGCAGACTCTATTATGGATTTACAATCTGGAATATCTTTTGAGCTGAATGCTAAAAAAATTGGCAAAGAATACAAAGTATTAATAGATAGAGCGGAAGATGGATATTTTATTGGAAGAAGTGAGTACGATTCACCAGAAGTTGACAATGAAGTATTAATAGAGAAAAATGAACATACCTATTGTAGAATAGGAGATTTTGTTAGAGTGAAGATCACAAAATCTGACCACTACGATTTGTATGGAGAATTAGTTGGTTAATGAATTTTAAAATTGGAGATAAAGTAAGATTTCTAAATTCAGATGGCCATGGAATTATTACCAAAATTCTAGATTTAGAAAGAGTAGAGTTGGAAAATAATTTTGGTTTCCAAGAAGAGTATAAAATTTCTGAAATAGTTCCGGATAGAAAGCAAGAAGATTATAAAACAGAAAATCTAGCCTTTGATCATGAGATAAAGTCTAAAATAAATGCTGAAAAAACCAATAAGAAAAATTTTGATTTAAAAAGAAAGTTTAGGCATTTAGAGAAGTATGGATCCAAAGAAAGGGAAGTTATAGATCTTCATATAGAAAATTTGATAGATTCCCATAATGGCATGAGCAATAGTGCTATTTTAAAAATACAAATGACTCATTTTAAGTCCTTTTTAAATAAATCTATTGACAAAAAACAAAGAAAAATTGTTGTAATTCATGGAGTGGGGGAAGGTGTTTTAAGACATGAAATAAGGAAAGAGTTGGATATCTACCATCCATATTTTGAATATTGTGATGCTTCTTATGAAGATTTTGGGTATGGAGCAACGGAAATTAGGTTAATAAAAAAACCAATTAACTAGAAACTTTTTTGGTAAACTTCTAAAGCTTTTTCGATACAAAGAACCGCTTTTTCTAGAAGGTCTTTTTTAAGTACATAAGCAATTCTAACTTGATTTTTTATCTTGCTATTGGCATAAAAACCAGAGGCTGGAGCCATCATTACAGTGGTTCCATTATAATCAAAACTCTCAAGAATCCACTGACAAAAATGATCGGCATCTTTAATAGGCAACTGGGCAATTGCATAGAACGCCCCTTGTGGTTTTGGACAAATAACGCCTTCAATTTTATTTAATCCATCTACCACTATATCTCTTCTTTCCACATACTCATCAATTACTTCACTAAAATAGGATGAAGGAGTTCTTAAAGCAGCTTCTCCAGCAATTTGTCCAAGTGTGGGTGGACTAAGTCTGGCTTGTCCAAACTTAAGGGCCATTTCCATGAAATCGTGATTTTTACTAATTAATGCACCAACTCTTGCACCACACATAGAATATCTTTTAGATACAGAGTCAATCAATACTACATTATTTTCAATTTCAGATAGTTTCATGGCCGAATGATGTTCTGATCCGTCGTAACAAAACTCTCTGTAAACTTCATCTGCAAATAGAAAAAGATCGTGTTTTTTAACAATTTCTTTTAAAGCATTCATTTCTGATTTTTTGTAGAGATATCCGGTTGGATTACCAGGATTACATATTAAAATCCCTTTGGTTTTAGAAGTTATTTTTGCTTCCAATTCCGCTATTGGAGGGAGCGCAAATCCATTCTCTATTTTTGCTGTAACTGAAACTACTTTAATGCCGCAAGATGTTGCAAAACCATTGTAATTTGCATAAAAAGGTTCGGGAATAATTATCTCATCGCCAGGTTCAAAACAACACTGAAAAGCAAAAATCAATGCTTCAGAACCACCTGTAGTTACCATTATTTCCTTATCGGGACTTAACGATACGCCAATATTGTTGTAATAATCTGCCAATCCTTTTCTATAGGAAATAAACCCTGCGCTATGGCTGTATTCAATAACTTTTCTATCTATATTTTTTAATTCTTTTAAAACAACCTCTGGAGTTTCAATATCTGGCTGGCCAATATTTAGATGGTAAACTGTTGTTCCTTTAGTTTTAGCATTTTCTGCAAAGGGCACCAGTTTTCTTATTGGAGAAGAAGGCATTACCTTTCCTTTAGTAGATAGTTTTGGCATGTTTTATTTCTAAATTTTAAAGTCTCTTAATACTGCAACCTGAATTTCTTGTTTCAGGAAGAAGAATAGGTTCTTTTTTGCCACTAGAAATAATGGCATCTTTTAACCAGTTTTCTGTAACAGATGATTTTGACTTTACACTGTTGTCAATAGCGCCTTTGTAGATTAATTTAAAATCACTGTCTAGTAAAAAAACATGTGGAGTTGTACTTGCTCCAAAAGCGTCTGCCAACTTACTATTTACATCCAAAAGATAAGCTGCATCGTATTTTTGGTCTTGGCTGTGTTTTTGCATTTCTGTAAATGAATCTGCTCCAGTTCTTTTGGCTTCATTGCTATTGACTAATGCCATTCCAATTTTATTTCTTTTGCATAAATCATGAATCTCATTATATCTTCCTTGCCAACCTTCCATTTCCTTGTTTCCTACGACAAACGGACAAGAGTTACAACTGAAAACAACCAATATTCCATTTTCAAAAGCCAATTTTTCTAATGAATAATCTTCTCCAGAAACATTTTTCATTTCGTAGTTGGTCATTGGCGCTTTTTTTCCAATTTTAAGACTGTTGATTTTTGGGCTATTTGTGAACGATACTAGTAATACTGCAAGTGCAAAAAAACCAGTGATTTTTAAAAGAGTATTTTTCATTTTAGAATGTTTTAAATAAAATTAAATATTAAAAGAATATAGAAAAATTTTGTAGCAATAAATTCAACATTATTATTGATAATTATTTTTCCATTTAGGATTTAAGTTATTCAATTTTTTATAAATCGGACATGTTTCAATGTGAGCTCCTTTTAGGTATCCAGTACTAAAAAGAAACTCTTTGGTAATTTCTCCACCTGTAAATTTGAAATTTTGCTTAAATAGTTTTACCCATAAATCTATTTCTGATGTTTGGTTTTTATCCAGCCATTTGCTAAATGATCCATGATTTTTTTGAATTTCTAATATTCTATTGGCATTAAAAATAACAGCGTTTATTTTTAGTTTATTTCTAATAATTCCAGGGTTATTAAGTAGAATGTTTATTTCTTTCTCTCCATAATTAGCTATTTTTTTAATATTAAAATTTGAAAATGATTTTCTAAAATTTTTTTGTTTTTTTAGAATAGTAGTCCATGATAAACCGGCTTGATTAATCTCTAGTATTAATCTTCCAAATAATTCGTTATCCGAAAGTATTGGAAAACCATACTGTGAATCGTGGTATATTTTATGTAAGTTTTCTTTTTCAAGAGTATTAACATATTCACAATAGGAAGCTAGTTTTTCCATCTTTATTACTATTTACTAATTGGTCTTATTGAAGTATTTATTGAGCACCATTAAGGAAAGTAAATCTTCTTTTTTTTGATCTTTAAATTGATTCACATGCCTATTGGCATTTTCTACAATTAACTTTGCCTTTTGAGGATGGTCTAAAAAGAATTTAAGTTTGGTTTCTAAATCTGAATAATCGTCTTTAATTATAATATAGTGTTGGTCTTCAATAAGAAGACCTTCCATAAACCATGTTTCGTATTTGGGTTTAGGCATTACAGCTATAGAATTGGAGGACATTACCCATTTTAAATTACTTGCAACATCGTTACCTTCCAAACATAGAATAAATTTATATTGGAGTTGTTCTTTGTAAGTCATTCTTTCCACCATCCAGAGCTTATTTAGGTTATTGTTGTTCACTTTTCCAATATTACACATTGGATGTCCATAGTATTTTTCTAAAAATTTTATTCTTTGAGGTTGTGAAGAGTGAACTTTTGCTCTAAAGACAAGCTGGTCTTTCTTTTTGGCATATGGCAAATCATCCTTGGATATAAATGTAAAGTGTCTTATTTTATTCCATTTTAAAATTACAGAATTGGTGTTTTGATTGTTAATGGGTCTACTTTTTACTAATCCAGGTTCTTTGGGAGACTTGGTAATATCTCCAAATAAAAAATGTCCTTTAAGATGCTGATTAAAATACCGACTATATTCATGCAAATCAAAATAATAGGTCTTATGGTTTTTTTGCAGTTTTATTTCAGATAGTTTTTGGGCATCTTGGGAAAGAATGTATTTTTCTTTTAGCTGGTTGTAGTAATTTAACCTTGAGAGCAACTCTTGTTTTTCATTTGAAGTTAATTCTTCAAATTTATTGAGCTTAAAATGTAATTTTTTTTGAAAAAATAAGGATGGAATTAATTGCTTTAAATAGTTTTTAAAATAGTAAAGAAATTTATTATTCTTATTTCGGAAGGATAGTCTTTTAAATTCCAAATTTTAAAATTTTACTAATAGTGAACAACTTTTATAATTTTATTTTTCTTTACCACAGCCTCATTTTTCAAGAATATAAAATAGTTTCCGCTTTCAAAATTAGATAGATTGATTTTGGTTAATTTATTAGTAATTATTTCTTTGTGTAACTCTTGACCAAACATATTTAATAAAACAAGCTTTCCATTAATGAATTCTAATGGGATATCAATATTTAATATTTCAGTCACTGGGTTTGGATAAATATTTATTTCATCTACTTTATTTTGGCTCACGATACCAGTTCCATTACAATATTGAGAATATGTAATTCTATTAGAAGATTGTAAAGAGTCGTTGAAAATTGTAAAAGAATTTTGGTCAGATATTAAAGAAAAATTAAGCCAAATTTTTAAAAAGTCACTGGTTACACTTAGCTGCTCACTTCTTAAAATATTAAGATTTGGGTTGCAAGAAGATTCTCCAAAACTGCATAGTACATTTTCATTTGCGAAATAACAATGCCCTCCGCTTATAATATTAATTTGTGTTTTACAATTGGAGTTTAGACTATCAAATAGAATGTTTTGATGATTGACAGGAGGAGCAACGCAGTCATCCTCTCCAGAAAATATTAATGAAGGTATAGTAATGTTACTTGCAGCTAAAATTGCTGAAGGATTGGTTTCGGTTGCAGCAAAATTAACTAGAGTATTAATATTGGGATTGTTTTCAGCTGCAAGAAAACTAGCTCCTCCTCCCATAGAATGGCCCAAAATTCCAGTTTTTGGTAATACAGAATTATAAAAGATAGAGCTACTATTCTGAGACTCCATTTGCATTTTTGTGGCAATAAAACTTAAATCCTCTGCAAAAAATTGATGATTTGGGGCAAAGCCCATCTCTGTTGTTGGGAAACACAATATATATCCTTCCGGCACTAAAGAATTCCAAAAGTTGTCATAACTGTCCCAGCTCATTAAAAAACCATGTCCAAAAACTATTATTGGAAAGTTCCCTAAAGAAATGGGAACATTATCGCCATTGGTATCGGAAGGATAGTAAATCTCAGTGGCAATATTTCTATTTCTAGCATTGTCGTAAAAGTCTGTACTTATGTGACCAATATTGTAGGTTTGAGCAAATATATTGGAGGAACAGATTATTAATATAACAACTAAATAAATTTTAGCTAGGATAAATTTTTTCATT
>JADHMB010000033.1 GCA_016780365.1 Flavobacteriales bacterium | reverse complement strand
TTTATTAAATCCATAAATGCAATAGCTATAGGCGAAATTGGAATTGATTTATATTGGGACAAATCAAATTTAGAAATTCAAAGAAATGCTTTTATTACTCAAATAAATTGGGCCAAAGAATTTAAACTTCCTATTGTTATTCACGCAAGAGACTCTTACAATGAAATATTTGAAGTTTTGGATCATGAAAATAACGAAAATTTAAAAGGAGTTTTTCATTGTTTTTCAAGTTCTTTTAAAGATGCAGAACGAATATTAAATTATGGTGGATTCAAATTAGGAATTGGAGGATTAGTAACTTTTAAAAATAGTGGTCTTGACAAAGTGGTTAAGAATATTGATATTAAAAATATTGTTTTGGAAACAGATTCGCCATATTTAACCCCTACTCCATTTCGAGGGACTAGAAATAAAAGTAGTTACATTCCTATTATTGCAAATAAACTTTCGGATATTTACGAAATTAGCAGTGAAGAAATTGGAAATATAACTTCAAAAAATGCAAAAGAAATTTTTAATCTTTAAAATAACTTTTCTATTAATTTTTTTTCCCTTTTGGGCATTTTCAAATAGTTTAAATCTATCTGAAAATATTGAAAGTACGGAAATTAGTGTTCTCACTTGTGATCCAGGTACTCAAATATATTCTCTTTTTGGACATAGTGCATTAAGAATAAAAAATCCTGTAAATGGCCACGACTTAGTTGTGAATTGGGGCTTATTTGAATTTTCAGAGAGTCAATTTCAATTTGGATATGATTTTGCAAAAGGGCGATTAAAATATTATATGGGCATTCAATTAATGTCTAATTTCATGATAGAGTATCGCCGCGCTAAAAGAGGAGTAAGAGAGCAAGTTTTAAACTTAAGTGACCAAGAGAAATATCAAATAATTCAACTTCTTGAAGAGAATTACAAGCCTAAAAACAGGAAATATAAGTACGAATTTTTTTATGACAACTGCTCTTCAAGATTAAGAGATATTATAAAAAAAGTATTTAATGAAAATATAAATTTTTACCAATCTCCCAAATCTAATAAATTCACTTTTAGAGAAACTATTCACAAGTATTTGGAATCTTTTCCTTGGCTAAAGTTGGGAATAGACCTTGTGTTAGGGAAAAAGATAGATGTATTGGTAAGTAATGAAAACCTTATGTTTCTTCCACTTAATGTTGAACAGATATTTGACCAAAGCTTGGTTGAAAACAATGGAGCTAAAAAAAACCTGATTAAATCAAAAAATACTCTGGTTGAGTCTTTTGAAAATAAAAATGAACTTAGCAATATTGGAATTTATAGTTGGATTTTACTGGGAATAACTCTAGTATTAATTGTCTTTAAGCTAGAAAAAGCACTTGGATTCTGGAGCTCTTTAAACTTATTTATAGTTGGATTATTAGGAATTATTTTAGTTTTCATGTGGATAGGAACTGACCACAATGCTACCAAAATGAATTTTAATTTACTTTGGGCATCTCCTTTTCACTTCATTTTAATTTACTGCTTAATTAAAGGAAGCTGGAATAATTTCACTTATTGGTATTTAATATTATCGTTGCTTTTGATTTTTACAACTATTTTATTTTGGTTTACCTTAACCCAAGAATTTAACTCTTTTGTAAAGCCTATTATACTAGAACTTGTGATTATTTATTACTATTATTTTAAAAAATGTGGATTTCAAATTAATCTTGGTAAAACAAACGGTTGATTTTAACCATTATGTTTAAATTAGTATTCAAATAATTAATGATGGAAAAATACGATGTTGTTGTTATAGGTTCAGGCCCTGGTGGATATGTATCCGCTATAAGGTGTGCTCAACTAGGATTAAAAACTGCTCTAGTTGAAAAATACAACACACTTGGAGGAACTTGTTTAAATGTTGGCTGTATCCCTTCAAAGGCTCTTTTAGACTCTAGTGAGCATTTTAAAACTGCACTTCATGATTTTGACAAGCATGGAATTGACATTAATACTCCTAAAGTAAATCTTCCTAAAATGATGACAAGAAAAGAGGAAGTAATAAGTCAAACTTGTGATGGGGTTCAGTATTTAATGGATAAAAATAAAATTAAAGTTTACCATGGAATGGGTTCTTTTGTGGATAAAAATACCGTTTCTATAAATGGGGAAAAAAACGAAAAAATATTAGGGGAAAATATAATAATTGCAACTGGTTCAAAACCAAACTTTTTTCCAGGAATGGAGCCTGATAAAAAAAGAATTATCACCTCTACAGAAGCTCTTTCTTTAAAAGAAGTTCCCAAACATCTAATTGTAATTGGAGGTGGAGTTATTGGCCTTGAACTAGGTTCTGTTTATGGAAGATTAGGTTCTGAAGTAACGATTGTTGAATTCCAAGACGGGTTGCTACCAACTATGGACAAAACTCTTGGAAAAGAACTTATGAAAATTTTAAAAAAAGAAGGATTTAAGTTTTTATTTAACCACGCTGTTCAAAAAGTAAATTCTACTAAAAATGGAGTACAGCTAGATGTGAAGAATAAAAAGGGAGAGATTATTTCTGTTGAAGGAGATTATTGTCTGGTTGCTGTCGGAAGAAAAGCATATACCGAAAAATTAGGATTGGATAACATTGGCGTAGAAACTGATAAAGCTGGAAGAGTGATCACCAACGACCATTTACAAACCTCTGTAAAAAATGTTTATGCAATTGGAGATGTTGTAAAAGGTGCTATGCTTGCACACAAAGCAGAAGAAGAAGGTGTTTTTGTGGCCGAACTTATTGCCAATCAAAAACCACATATTGATTATAATTTAGTTCCTGGCGTAGTTTACACATGGCCTGAAGTAGCGGCAGTTGGAAAAACAGAACAAGAATTAAAAGAGGCTGAAGTAGACTATAAAGTTGGTCAGTTTCCAATTAGAGCTCTTGGGAGAGCTCGAGCTTCTATGGATATTCAAGGCTTGATAAAAATAATTTCTGATGCCTCAACAGATGAGGTTCTAGGTGTTCACATGATAGCTCCTAGAGCTGCAGACTTAATTATGGAAGCAGTAGTAGCAATGGAATATCGAGCAAGTGCAGAAGACATTGCTCGAATTTGTCACCCTCATCCAACCTACAGCGAAGCGGTAAAAGAAGCAGCATTAGCAGCAACAGAAAGTAGACCATTACACATCTAATATGACAAAAAATAAAATTGGAGTCTTAATTCTTAACTTAGGAACTCCTAACAGTCCTTCAGTTAAAGATGTAAGAGTTTATCTAAGAGAATTTCTAAACGACCCAAGAGTAATTGATATTGGAAGAATTGCTCAATTGTTATTAGTAAACTTAATTATAGTTCCCTTTAGAGCTCCAAAATCTGCCAAAGAATATAAAAAGTTATTTAAAATTGGTGGTGGTAAATCACCATTATTAACCTATGGAAAAAATCTCACTAGTAAATTAAAAAAACTTGCTTCTAAAGATTTTGATGTTGAACTTGCCATGAGATATGGTTCTCCTAGCATGGAAAATGTGTTGGGAAAAATGAGAACCGAAAATTATGACAAAATTTATATTTTCCCTTTATATCCTCAATATGCATCTGCATCTTCAGGATCTACCATAGAAAAAGCATTTAAAATCATTAATAAATGGTGGGTAATACCAGAAATTTCTGTAATTGGTCAATTTTACGACAATCCCAACTTTATTAAATGTATTGTAAATCGAGCAAAAGAATTCGACATTCCAAAATACGATCACGTAATGTTTTCCTATCATGGGATTCCTGAGAGACATGTTGATAAAGTGTATTTAGATGGTAAACCTTGTGCAGATCATTCATGTGAAGATGAAATAAACTCTTTAAATGCAAATTGCTACAAAGCTACTTGTTATGCAACAACTAGATTACTTGTAAAAGCACTTAAATTAAAAGAAGGTTCTTATTCTACATGTTTTCAATCTAGATTAGGAAGAGACCCATGGCTGCAGCCATACACAGACCATACGGTTGAAAAACTTGGAAAAGAAGGTAAAAAAAGAGTTTTGGTCTTTTCTCCAGCATTTGTGGCAGACTGTTTGGAAACTACCATAGAAATTGGTGAAGAATATCTAGAGCTTTTTCAAGAACATGGAGGAGAGGAAATCCAACTAGTTCCGTCACTTAACGACAACGATGATTGGGCAGAAGGTCTTCATAAAATTATTAAGGATAAATTATAGTGAATTTATCTTTTATTAAAATTTAACTTTTGGAGGTTTTTTTCAAGAATACACTTTATAAGGGAACCAAAACATCTTGGAGCTCAACTGTTGAAAATCCAAAATTATTTGATGAATTGGATGCGTTTATTAGCAATAATAAAAATGAGTACATAATCTGCTTTTACTCCTACGATTTAAAGAACAATATCGAAGACTTGTCTTCTAACAATAAGGATAACATGAAATTTCCAGATATCCATTGTTTTGTTCCCGATGAGATTCACAACAATTATTTAATCGGAAAAGAAAAAAAAATTAATCAAGAAATAGAATTCCAATCTGATATTTCAAAGGAAGAATACTTAAGGAATATTTTAAAAATTAAAGAGCATATACAAAAAGGAGATTTTTACGAAGCCAATTATTGTTATCAATGGATTTCAAAAGTTGAACATCTAAATTCAAAATTAATTTTTGAAAATTTAATGGATTTGACCAATCCTCCTTATGGGTTTTATGCAGATTTAGAAAAACATCATATTATTTCAGCTAGTCCAGAACTATTCATTAAGAAAAGAGCTAATAAACTGTATTCAAGCCCTATTAAGGGTACTCAAAAAAGAGATTTAGACCCGATAAAAGACCAGCTTTTAAAAAAACAATTAAAAGACAGCTTAAAAGACCAGGCAGAGAATAATATGATTGTTGATCTAGTAAGAAACGATTTAAGTAAAATTGCTCTCAAAAGCACTGTTAAAATGGAAGAACTAAGAAAAGTTTACACTTTTAAAAATATCCATCAAATGATATCCACTATTTCTTGCGAAATTTCTGAAAATGAAAAGATTTCTAATATTATAAAAGCTTCTTTTCCAATGGGGTCTATGACTGGGGCACCAAAGATTAAAGTAATGCAAATAATGGAGGATTATGAAGTTTCAAAAAGAGGATTGTATTCTGGTTCTTTTGGAATTATTTACCCCAACGGAGATTTTGACTTTAACGTAATAATTAGAACACTTATTTACAACAAAGCAAATCATTTATTATCTTTTCATGTAGGAGGTGCAATTACTATTGATAGCGACCCCAACTTAGAATACGAGGAAACCTTAATAAAAGCAGAGGCACTATTTAAAGCATGTCAATAATTAATAATATTAATAAAGACTTTTTAGCTTTTTTCAAGCAACATCAAATAAAAACAGATAGCAAGTTTTTAGTTGGTGTTTCTGGGGGGAGTGATTCAATGGCATTATTAGATATTGGCTTAAAAGCTGGCTTAAATATTTCAGTAGCTCATGTAAATTACCAATTGAGAAATGAAGAAAGTGAAAGAGAAAGTTTCTTTGTCAAACAATATTGTTTGGAAAATAAATTGAATTTCTACTACAAAGAAGCTAAAATTAATCTACTTAAAAATCTTCAAAACGAAGCTAGAGAAGTTAGATATCAATTTTTCAATGGTTTGGCAGAAGAAAATAAAATGGACTATATACTCACTGCTCACCACCAAAATGACAATCATGAAACTTTTCTTTTCAACGCTTTAAAAGGCAATGGCATAGGTAGTTTAAAAGGCATTCCAGAGAGAAATGGAATAATTTTAAGACCATTATTGCAATTCACCAAGACTCAACTTTTAATATATGTTCAAGAAAATAAAATTAAGTATGGAACAGACAGTAGTAATTTAACTTCTAAATACGAGAGAAACTTTATTAGAAATGAAGTATTTCAAAGACTAAAAGTCAAATTTCCAAAATTTGAAAAAGGATTGACAAATTCTATAAATTTTTTAAACGAAGATTATTTATTACTAAATCAATTAGTAAATGAAATTATTCAACCACTTTTAAAGGAAAAAAAAGACCATACTCTTATTAATTTCAGCAACCATATTCCAAGACAAGCATGGTACCATTTCTTTAAAAAATTTGGATTCAATTATTCACAAATTAATAATTGGTTGGAAACCAATTCTCAATCTGGGAAGTTTATAGAAAGCTCTACCCACCGTATCTCTAAAGACAGAGATAATTGGACATTATCAATAAAGACAACTCATAAAAGAAATGATAAAATATTTTACATTGATAAAAATGAAGCAGTTGAAGTGCCTATTTACCTAACCGGCCATCTTTGCAAAACTCTTTCTTTAGAGAAATCCAATAAGAATGTAGAGTTTTTCAATTTTTCTAAATTGAATTTTCCTTTGAAATTACGAAAATGGAAGAATGGGGACAAAATTCAACCTCTTGGAATGAAGGGAAATAAAAAAGTAAGCGATATTTTGATAGACTATAAGATCTCCATTTTAGAAAAAGAAAATATTTATGTATTAGAATCTAATAATGACATTGTATGGGTTATAGGCATTTTAATAAATGAGGTATATAAAGTTGACAATAATTGTAGTCTCTTTTACAAGATTGTTTATCGAGAAAATTAAAATTTAAAGCTATGAATACAACCTTTTATTATTGCTAACGTATGAATGAAAAATATATAATTCGACTATTTCTTGATTACAAGGAATATCATTGTAAATTTGCCAAAAATCTTGAATGAGTATTAAATATTTAAATTTCTTATTTTTTTATTGTTGTACCCTACTTATTAGCGGTACTTTATTTTCTCAGGAGATGGAATTCCCTGAAGATAAAGTCAAATACACAATAAATATTGTTCAAGAAGAATGTGTAGTTACTATTATAGCAGATATTGATATTGAAGAAGGATGGCACATTAACGCAGCGAATCTTCCTTTGGAAAGCTTCTCAATTCCTACTGATTTGTACCTAGATACATCTTCAATGTTTGTTAGTGAGGATACTATTTACGAACCTGTTTTTGAACATGTATACGACGATATAGCAAAAGAAGATCTTTACTTACATGAAGGGAAAATCACTATATCCAGAAAAGTATTTGTTAAATCTGAAAAAGATTTTGTTATCAAAGGGTTTTTTACTTTCCAAACATGCGACGACAACCACTGTTTGCCCCCTTTTGACGGCCCATTTGAAGTCAATGTTAAGGGTTGTGATGTAGAATCACTAAATGAAATAAGGCTTAATTCTTCTAAAGCTAATCAAGAT
Organism: Flavobacteriales bacterium; assembly: GCA_016780365.1. Classification (GTDB taxonomy): domain Bacteria; phylum Bacteroidota; class Bacteroidia; order Flavobacteriales_D; family Parvicellaceae; genus MED-G20. Next base: position 12,151 of record JADHMB010000033.1, on the reverse strand, counting down.
AAAAAAGAAACTATTTTAGATAAAATTGTAAATAGGGAGGAAAAAGCAGATAGCGAAATAATGGTTGAACAAGAATCTTCTGTATTGGAAGAAAGTTCAAATAGCAAGGATAAATCAAATTCAAAATCTATTTTTTTAATTTTTATAATTTCTTTTCTTAGTGGCTTCGCAGCTCTTATTACTCCATGTGTGTTTCCAATGGTTCCAATGACTGTTAGCTTTTTCACCAAACAATCTCAAGACAAAGCATCTGGTGTTAGAAATGCAATTCTTTATGGAATAAGCATCATAATCATATATGTGTTGCTAGGGACAATAATAACTGCTTTATTTGGTGCAAGTTTTCTAAATTCCCTTTCTACAAATATTTACTTTAATTTATTTTTCTTTGTTCTGTTAATTGTATTCGCTGTTTCATTTTTAGGAGCATTTGATATTAATCTCCCAAATACTTGGGTTACCAAAGCAGATTCTGCTTCAAGTAAAGGAGGCTTTTTAGGAATATTCTTTATGGCATTTACTCTTGCTCTTGTCTCATTTTCTTGCACTGGCCCTATTGTTGGAACACTTCTTGTAGAATCTGCAACAGTAGGTGGAATAGGTCCTTTTGTAGGAATGTTTGGTTTTTCTCTTGCTCTTGCTCTTCCTTTTGGTTTATTTGCTGCATTCCCAGGTTGGTTAAATTCTTTACCAAAGTCAGGCGGATGGTTAAATACCGTAAAAGTATTTTTAGGATTTTTAGAGTTAGCATTAGCATTTAAATTTCTTTCCAATGCAGATTTAGTAATGCAAGGTCATTTCCTAGAAAGAGAGTTATTTATAGCAATATGGATTGGAATATTTTTTGTCCTTGCTCTTTACTTATTCGGTTTTATCAAACTTCCAAACGATGGGGATATCAAACATCTTTCTGTATCTAGATCATTATTAGCAACAACTGTTTTAATTTTCGTAATGTATTTAATCCCTGGTTTGTGGGGAGCTCCATTAAAATTAATTAGCGGTTTTCCACCTCCGATGAGCTATAGTGAATCACCAGGTGGAATCGGAATTTATTCAAATAATAACCAGAAAAATAATACTACAGAAAATACCCATTCTGGTCCGCAAGGTCTGCCGGTTTTTCATGACTTAGAAGAAGGATTAGCTTATGCTAAAAGTGTTAATAAACCTTCATTTTTAGATTTCACAGGGCACGCTTGTATTAACTGTAGAAAAATGGAAGAAAAAGTCTGGGGAGAAGAGGGAGTATTTAATATTTTAAGAGATAGTGTTGTAATTATTTCTCTTTATGTTGATGATAAGAGACCCCTTCCAGATGACCAACATTCTGAAGAAGAAATTGCTCCAGGAAAAATAATTAATGTTACCACAATCGGAGATAAATGGAGTGCTTATCAAGCTAAAAAGTATAAGTCATTGTCTCAGCCTTACTACAGAATGTTAGATAAAAATGGAGAAGATCTTTCCAATGGATCTGCAGATTATCTTAACCATGGGAATAGACAAGATTTTCTACAGTGGCTAAGAACTGGGCTTGAGCAATACAAGAGCTCTTAAATGAAATCTTTTTTTCTATTAATTTATCTTTTTATTTGTCTAGTTTCATTTTCTCAAGCTCCAGTAAAATGGACTATTAATTATTATCCGGATAAAAATAGGGTTGTATTTAATGCACTAATTGAATCCAGCTGGCACTTGTATGCAGTTAATGTGCCTTATCCAGACGAAGGTCCATTGCCTACTATTATGGAGTTTGAAAAACAAAAAAACTTTTTATTAAAAGGAAAAGTTTTTCAAGAAAAACCAATTACTAAGTACGACAAAGGGTTTGGAATTAATGTAGCTTATTATGAAAATAAAACAAGTTTTTACCAAAAAATTAAACCTCTAGCAAATTCATTTGAAATTAGCGGTGTTATAAAATATATGGTCTGTGACGAAAGTCAATGTTTAGCCCTTGAAAAAGTATTTAGTGTGAAAGTCAATCGTCAAGATTAGGTGACAACCATTTTTTCATAACAGAAAGATCTACTTTTTTCCTAGTACTTAATTCTTCCACTTGATCCATTTTAATTTTTCCTAACCCAAAATATTTAGACTCTGGATTTGAAAAATACCACCCTGAAACGGATGAAACTGGATACATTGCTAGAGATTCCGTCAATTCTACTCCTACTTTATTGGTAGCATCTAAAAGATGAAATATAGTTTCTTTTTCAGTATGATCTGGACATGCTGGATAACCTGGAGCAGGTCGTATCCCTTGGTATTTTTCTTTTATTAATTCCTCATTTGAAAACTGTTCTTCAGTATATCCCCAATATTCTTTTCTAACTTTCTGATGCAAATATTCTGCTGCTGCTTCCGCCATTCTATCAGCAAGAGCTTTAATCATTATGGAATTATAATCGTCTAAATCTTCTTCAAATTTTTTGGCTATTTGATCAATTTTTTTTCCAGCTGTTACGACAAATGCTCCAATATAATCTTTGATGCCAGTAGATTTTGGGGCAATGAAATCTGACAATGACATATTAAATGCCTTAGATGATTTTTTAGTTTGTTGTCTCAAACAATGAGAGACTGCTAATAATTCATCTTTTTCATCAAAAATAAAAATATCATCTTCAATAGTATGTGCTTCCCAAATTCCATAAACTGCCTCTACCTCTAGCCAATTTTTTTCTAATGCGTGGTTTAACATTTCTTGAGCATCTTTAAATAATTTACTCGCTTCTTCCCCTACTATCTCATCTTTAAGAATTCTTGGATATCTTCCATGAAGTTCCCATGTTTGAAAAAATGGGGTCCAGTCAATAAAAGATGCAATTTCTTTAGATGATAAATCATGTAAATGAAAAACCCCCCTTTGATTTGGTTTTGTAGAATTAAAATTCTTCCAATCAATAGGAAACTTATTTGTTCTAGCTTCTTTAATAGTTAGATAAGATTTTTGATCTTTTTTATTGAAATGATAAGTTCTTAGTTTTTCATACTCAGAACGAATCTCATTCAAATAATCTACTTTAGTATTTCCTAATAATTTTCCTACTACAGGAACTGATCTCGAAGCATCCAAGACATGAATTGTAGAACTTGATGGTAACTCTTTCTCTATTTTAACAGCAGTATGAACTCTTGAAGTTGTAGCTCCACCAATTAATAGTGGAATATGGACATTATTTTTTTCCATTTCTCTTGCAACATCTATCATTTCATCTAAAGAGGGCGTGATTAATCCGCTCAGACCAATAATATCAACATTGTGCTTTTTAGCTTCTTCAATTATCTTCTTTGAAGGAACCATTACCCCTAAGTCTATAACATCGTAATGGTTACAACCTAAAACAACACCTACTATATTTTTTCCTATATCGTGGACATCTCCTTTAACGGTAGCCATTAAAATTTTGCCTTTGCTTGTTTTCTCACCACCTTTTTCTTTTTCTATATAAGGAGTTAAATAAGCCACCGCTTTTTTCATTACTCTTGCAGATTTAACTACTTGAGGTAAAAACATTTTACCTTCTCCAAAAAGATCTCCTACCGTATTCATTCCATTCATTAATGGACCTTCTATAACTTCTAGTGGCTTAGCCACTTTTTGTCTAATTTCTTCCACATCCAGCTCTATGTATTCAGTGATTCCTTTTATTAGTGCATATTCTAGTCTTTCTTCTACTTCATTAAGTCTCCATTCTGCTGTTTTTTGTTCTTGCTTAGCAGACCCTTTTACATTTTGAGCAAAATCTAGTAGCGATTCTGTTGCATTTGCTGACCTATTAAGTAGAACATCCTCCACTTTTTTTAGCAAATCCTTAGGAATTTCATCGTAAACTTCCAACATTGATGGATTTACAATTCCCATATCCATTCCTTCATTTATAGCATGGTATAGAAATGCAGAATGCATGGCTTCTCTTACAGTATTATTTCCTCTAAAAGAGAAAGAAACATTACTCACTCCTCCGCTTACATGAGCTCCAGGTAAGTTTTCTCTTATCCATCTTGTAGCTTTAAAAAAATCTACTGCATTATTTTCATGTTCTTTCATTCCTGTTGCAACAGGGAATACGTTAGGATCGAAAATAATATCTTGTGGAAGGAATCCAACCTCGTTTACTAAAATATTGTAAGATCTTCGACAGATTTCTATTCTCCTCTCATAAGAATCAGCTTGTCCATTTTCGTCAAATGCCATTACAATAACAGCAGCTCCATATTGTTTTATTAATTTTCCTTGTGTTATAAATTGATTTTTGCCTTCTTTTAATGAAATAGAATTAACTACTCCTTTTCCTTGAACACATTTAAGGCCAGCTTCAATAATAGTCCACTTTGAAGAATCTATCATCACAGGAATTCTAGAAATATCTGGCTCAGCTGCCATAAGATTTAAAAACCTTTTCATAGATGCTTCTCCATCCAACATCCCTTCATCCATGTTAACGTCGATAATTTGGGCTCCACCTTCCACTTGCTCTCTAGCAACATCAATTGCTTCTTCAAATTTCTCTTCCTTTATTAATCGAAGAAATTTTTTAGACCCAGTAACATTAGTTCTTTCACCAACATTTATAAAATTAGTTTCTGGCGAAAAAACTAAGGGTTCCAATCCACTAAGTTTCATAAATGGAAGTTCGTCCCATTTATATTTGTACTTACCCTTAAATTCTTTTAAAATACTCATCCCTAAAATTGATTTCTTGGTGAATATTTAGAGGCCAGTTCTGCAATTGCTTTAATATGATCTGGAGTTGTTCCGCAACAACCACCGATAATATTTATTAAGTCATCTTTTAAAAAGAACTCTATTTGATCCACCATTTTTTCTGGGGTTTCATCATATTCTCCAAATTCGTTGGGCAACCCAGCATTTGGATGAGCACTAATTAAAAAAGAAGCTTTTTTAGCCAAAGTTTTTAAATATGGGTGCATATCTGCAGCGCCTAAAGCGCAATTTAATCCAATACTAAATAATGGAAAATGAGACATAGATATTAAAAATGCTTCACTAGTCTGTCCAGTTAAAGTCCTTCCGCTAGCGTCTGTAATAGTTCCCGAAACCATTACAGGTAATTTAATAGCTCTTGACTCAAAAACTTGATTTACTGCAAATAAAGCTGCCTTAGCATTTAATGTGTCGAAAACAGTTTCAATAAGCAATATATGAACACCACCGTCAATTAATCCATTTATTTGTTCTTGATAAGCTTCATTCAGTTCATCAAAAGATGTATTTCTAAAACTTGGGTCATTTACATCAGGAGAAATAGATGCTGTTCTATTAGTAGGACCTATTGAACCAGCTACAAATCTAGGTTTATTGGGTTCTTTAATTGTAAATTCATTTGCTACTTCGCAAGCTATTTTTGCACTTTGAAAATTTATATCGTAAGCATAATCTTGTAATCCATAATCAAGTTGAGCAATTTTAGTTCCAGAAAATGTATTGGTTTCTACAATATCGGCGCCAGCTTCAAAATATGCAGAATGTATTTCTTTGATAATATCAGGTCTGGTTAAACTTAATAAATCATTATTACCTTTCAAAGGACTTGAATGATCTTCAAACCATCCTTTTCTAAAATCAGCTTCCTCTAAAGTATAACGCTGGATCATGGTCCCCATGGCACCATCTAAAATTAAAATTCTCTTTTTGGCTATGTCTGTTATACTACTCATTTTTGGTCAAAAAAAAATCTCTTTCCTAGGAAAGAGATTGAAATTTATTAAAAAATTTATCTCTTATCTTGATATTTAAATCTGGATTTAGCACCTTCCTATTTGGGGTTGCTAAGGTTTCAAAGGGCCTTTTCCCTCCACCTTTCTTGATAAGTAATAAAAGAACTATTCTACAAATATAATTATAAGAAATTCAAAACCAATAAAAAAACTCAATTTGGTTTAAAAGACTTATAAATATTAAAAATATTTTTTCTAAAAAGGAAAAAAAGAATAATATATGGAACAATCATTAAAAAAAGAATACCAGTATTAAGCCCATTTCCAATAGTTAAATCATCTTTAGTACTACTTATTATTTGAGCCCTACAAGTTGAACAACCTTGAGCAAAAGATTGTAATTGAAAAATTATCAATGCAAAGAGTAATATAAACTTATAAACTACTTTCATACGTAGTATGGAGATATTAAAAAATATACAATAACTCCAGTTATAGCAACATACAACCATACTGGATAAACATATCTAGCTAATTTTTTATGTTTTCCAAACTCTGCAATTGAAGCCCTATATGCAGTATACAAAATAAATGGCAGGGATAATCCAGCTAAAATTATATGAGTTACAAGAATAAAATAATAAATAGATTTAATACTTCCTTCACCTCCAAAAACTGTGCTTTCTGCTAAAAGATGATGGGCTATATAGGATAATAAAAACAAAACAGACAATATAATAGAGAGGTTCATAACCCTTTTATGAAGATGGTACTTTTTAGACTTCACAAAAAACAATCCCGAGATTAATAAAAAGGAAACAGTACCATTAATTATTGCATTAAACTTGGCAAAAATGTGAGGATCAAAATCTACTTCTATTTTCAAATTAAGTTCATGTAAAACTACTACAGCAAGAAAAACAACAGCAGAAACACTTAAAATAAAAATATTTGCTTTTTTATCATTCTTTGTTAAGGATGCAACAGGAAAATTCATGATTTAATTTTTATCAAAATTAAATTAAAAATATTTAAAAATAAAAATTGACTAAACAATTTAAAGAAGTGACTGGATGTGCTGAACAATAATTGGAATATTTAAAGAATCAGTTCCATCGTAATAGCCTCTTATTCTATTAAACTGGTCTAGTAGGATTAGTTTTTCAGAATGTAGAAATCCCCCAGGAGCTAATGCATCTTCTTGATTTGGCACCAAAAATCCATTCACTCCAAGATCGTATATAGTAGCTTGATCACCGGTTAACATATTCCAATTTGTAGAATCAACATTGTAAGAATTTGCATATTCTAAAAGTTTTTCAGAGGTGTCTTTTATGGGGTCAACTGTAAAGGACAACAATTCTATATCTGTGAGACAGTTTTTTTTAAGTATGCTTTGTATCTTATGCATATTGAGTGTCATTCGAGGACAAATAGTTGGGCAACTGGTGAAAAAGAAATCTACCAACTTAATTTTATTATCCAATTGTTCAGATGTTATAATTTGAGAATTTTGGTTTTCAAAAGACCAATCAGGAATTTGATGGTAAAGAGTATCTTTGTCAATAGAAGAATCAAAGTCTTTATTTCCATAAATTGGCAATTCTTTTAACTCTGAATTTCCTTGTTCCTCTTTTAAAAGCAAGCTTATTTCTTTGGTAATTCTTCTTATTTCTCCAAAATTATAAGTAAAGTATTTCCCTCTTATCTTTTGGTTTTTATCCACCAATAATGTCATTAAGTGAGCTTCCCTATCAAAACCAAATAGCGTATCTTTTTTGTTCCAAGGGTTTCCTTTGGTAAATTCATTGTCAAAATATGGAATATATTTTGAAGCAGTCATAATCCATTTTTCACTATCAATTTTATTAAAATCTCTAAATTCTTTAATGCGGTAATTAATATTCTCAGAAGACTCCAAAAAAGAGGTGACTACAATTACATCGTCAAACCCAGAATTATCAACTAATTCGTTATAAATCTTAATCTTAAACCATTCTAATCTAAAGGGGCATTTTTCAAAATCAGTTGGGCATTCTACAGATAAAAAGTTGTATAATATAATTTTATCATTCCAATCACAAGAGGTTATTGTGTCTCCTTTAAAATCAATAATACTGAAAGGAGCATCTAACTCGCCAAAAACAGGCTGTGGTTTATATTCTGTATCTCCTAAAAGTAAAAAACCAAGAGAGCAGAGAAATCCACCAAAAATAAGAGCTAAGATTAAAAATCCTTTTCTTCTAGAAATCAAAATAACTAAGGATTTATACTATTCTCACCTTGAAAAACTTCATGCCAGTAAGTTGACTCAGCTAGACAGATAAAAATAAGGTAAGCAATAAATAAAATATATGGAGCAAGGATTACCCACTTAAAACTTTTTCTTTCGTCTCCTAAATGCATAAAGATTAATACAATGTAAGCTGCTTTAACAACAGTTAAAACTAGGAATCCAATTTTGACATATGGCCAAAGAAAATTGTCTTCGCCAGCAGCATCGTATTGTTTAATAAAAGCACCAATTAAGACTTCAATTACTGTTATGAGGGTAAGTATCCCTGTTACTTTCCATATTTTTTTTCTTATGGCTACTCCATGTGCTTCGTCATGATTAGCCGAAACAGAGTAATTATTATCTTGTATTAAATCGTCTCTTTCCATTGATTAAAGATTACAGTAAATAGAAAAATGTAAAAACAAAAACCCATACTAAATCAACAAAATGCCAATAAAGTCCAACTTTCTCTACCATTTCATAATGACCTCTTTTGTCATAGACTCCTCTTATAACATTAACTAGGATTATAAAATTAAACACAACTCCAGAAAAAACATGAAACCCATGAAACCCTGTAATGAAAAAGAAAAAATTGGCATACTGAGGAACTAATGGAGCATATTCATTTTCTATTAAATTAGCTCCCTGCATTGTTGCAGTAGCACCATCAAATAACGCTTTTGCTTCTGCACCAGTCACTGTCAACCCTCTTCCCATTCTTAATATTAATTCGTTTGCAGTGTTATAGTCAACAACTGCCCACCCTTCTGGTGTAAGAATAGATCCATAATGGGTCCCGTGAATGAAATGATACCATTCCCAACCTTGAGAACCTACAAAAAACAAACCACCTACAACTGTCAGTAACAACCATTTAACAACGCCTTTTTTATCTAACCTATGTCCAGCTTCAACAGCTAAAACCATTGTAACAGAACTTACAATTAATATAAAGGTCATTAAAGCAACATATAAGAGCGGATAACCATTGCCTAAAAATGGCATAGCATTAAAAGTTTCCTCACCAATTGGCCAGGAAGGAGCTTGGTGCCTTGCAAAACCATAAGCGGTTAAAAGACCCCCAAATGTCAAGGCGTCAGAAACCAAAAACATCCACATCCATTGCTTACCATAGGAAATTCTAAAAGGAGATCCGTTGCCTCCCCAAAGTTCTGATCTACTAATATTTTCAGATTGTCCAGCCATTTTTTAAAATTAACAATGCAAGTTTAATTAATATATTCTAAAAAAACATATAAGTAAAGCCATAAAAGTCCTACAAAATGCCAAAAAACTTCAATCGCTTTAAGGCCTGAGGTATTTTCAGAACTATAATAGCCTTTGTTTGCTCGAAAACTAACCACCATAATTCCAGAAATTGACATTATTAAATGTAAAAAATGAATAAAAGTAAGCACCCAAACAAAACTACTAGAAACATTAGAAGTTTGATAAAACTCAGCGTACTGGTTGGCATTCAATTCTTCTTTTGTTCTTTCCCAAAAATCATTATTGATATGAATATTTATTCCAGGTTTTAGTTGAAAATACCCTTCAAAATCCGACACTACTTTGTCCTCTAAATATACCAGACCATTTTGAACATTATATTCATTACCAGATTGGTAAACTTTTTGACTAATTGCGTTTTTTTCTTTATCGGATAGCTCTTTTGCAGGGAAATACAACTTCTTTTTATTGTAGATTAAATCCTCTCCGTTTAGAGCAATTGAAAAATCTTCCCCATACTTTCCTTTAAGCATGAAAAAAGGTTGGTCGTTACAAACACCAAAAGAAAATTTAAATAATTCGTCTTTTTGTCCCTCTGAAAGTGAAGAATTATTAATTGTAAGACCTGTACTGGACATTTCTAGTTTGGAATTCTTTTTAATATCAAAAATTGAATATGGACTATTGTAGTTTGATAATTTTAAATTCGAACCTTGGAAACTAGTTCCGTATCCGCAAATTTGTCTTAGAAAAGTTTTTAATTCGTCAACGGAGTTAGTCTGCATTACCTCCCCATTAAAAATATAATTCTCTCCGTCATACTTGATTGGGTTTTCGCCATTATAAACTATATAAGATTGGCCATATTGTCCATATACGAAGGTGATAAAGGACTTAATAGCATTTCCTTGGTTGTAATATTTACTCCAACCTATAAATTGAAAAACTCCAAATGCCAATGAAAAAACTAGAGATAAAATAAGTAAGTAAACGGTACTTTTCTTGTCAGACTTTTTTGCCTTTTTAACAGCATAATAAATAAATATACTACTTATTAAAATTAAAATAGTACTAATTTTAAATGCAAAAGGAAGATTAATATTAACCCAAAACTTGTCCATTTTCCTAACTAAAACTGCACTTGAAAGGCCAGCAAAAAGCATTAGACTAGCAATTAGTCCTACAATTACTATTGCTATGTAAACCTTTTCTCTTTGTTTATTAGAACTAAATTGTTGCATATAGAAAGATTAAATCTGATTAAAACAATACATGGTAAATAAAATCGGGAGATACAAGAAGGACATGAACATCAGCTGTGTCGCATACTTTTTATCCAATGTAAAATAAAGTTTAACGGCTGGATAGTACATTATCAGACTGATAACAACTGCTGACCACATAGACCAAGTCCCTGTCATTTCAGATGCCCAAGGAAGCATAGAAACTGGTACTAAAAATGCGGAATACAACATTATTTGAAATGCACTTTTTTGATTTCTATCTCCACTAGGGAGCAATCTGAATCCAGCTTTTTTGTAATCGTCATCTAATTTCCAGGCCAGAGCCCAAAAATGTGGAAATTGCCAGAAAAATTGAACTACAAATAAAATCCCTGGTTCTAATCCAAAATCATTGGATACAGCTACATATCCAAGCAAAGGAGGAATGCTGCCAGGAATTGCACCAACAAAAACTGCAAATGGAGTTATCTTTTTTAAGGGGGTATAAATAACCGTATATATAACCATTGCTAATAACCCTAAAATAAATGAACTAAAATTAATACTTGCTAGAAGATACAAACCCAAACCACCTGTAATGATGCAAAAAATGAGAGCTTCTGGAATACTTAAAACTTTAGAGGGAAGTGGTCTAGAGAATGTTCTAGACATTAATTCGTCTGTTTTATTTTCTATAATCTGGTTGAAGCCATTAGAGGATCCAGTTATTAAAACACCACCTAGAATTAAATTCAGAAAGACATAAGATGATAGGTTTCCATCCGCCAATAAAAACCCAAAAAAAGCGGACATTACAACCAAGCTAGAAAGCCTAAGTTTCAAAAGAGCTATGTAGCCTCTTATCTTTAAAGTGAATGATAATTTTGTAATGTTTTCCAAACTAAAATTAATTTTTACGCGAAATTAGTACAATTTCTTATTAATTATAGGATATGTTGAACGATTCAATCAATAATCTTGCTGATCCTGCCACAATCGTGAAGATATGCCGATATTAAAAACTTTGCTGTTGTTAATAAGACCATTAAAAGGTTTAGAATTTAAATGGTTATATCTAATGAAAATTTTTGTGTTAGTTAAGGCAGCAACCAAATAAGATAATTGTACTATTACCAAATTCTGCTTTACTAAGTTACCTTGGCCTATTTGGTGATTATAGTCAGTAATTTTAGTATTGTAAGACTCAAACATGTTGCTTCCAAAATTAATCCCTGAAGAGTCTATTCCGTATTGTTGAAAATGGTACTGTACTGAAAAATCTATATTATTTCTTTGAAATCCTGCCAATACTAAAAACTCTTTAAAATTAGATTCTAAAGGATGTGCCAAAGAATGATTTTTATGGCCATAGTTTTGTTTTGAACTCATATGAGAATAAGTAAATGGCCTCACAGAATTAAACTCCATAATGGAATACAATCCATCTAATTTAAATAGATCAAATGTCTTTAATCCAATTTGAAAACCATATTTATTTCCCCACCACCCATTTCTATTTCTTAATTCATTTAATAAAAATTCATCTAAAATAAAACTAGAGTAAATTAAGAACTGCTTGTCAATTGTGATTTTAAGACCTGCGCCAATAAGAGAATTATCCGCAGAACCTATTCCATATTCTACCGGCCTAAAAAACACAAAAGGATTGAAATAATTAATGTCGGGGCCACGATTCACAAGTGTATCTTTATCTTGCCAAACTACTGAC
>JADHMB010000032.1 GCA_016780365.1 Flavobacteriales bacterium | reverse complement strand
GAGATTTACCATCAACAATTAGTTGGTCTCCAACAGACGGAGTTTCTGATCCAAATATTGGCAATCCTAGTTTATCTCCAAATACAACCACTTCTTATTTAGTGAATCTTTCAAACACAATTGGGTGTGTTATAGTTGACACCTTAAATGTTGAAATTCCTGAAATAGAGGCGACTTTTGACACAGTTATTGATCCTGGCTGTGAAGGAATAGAGATAACTTATTACAATACATCAGATACAGAACTCGATTTTTATTGGCTATTTAGTGACAATGATAGTTCAATAAATAATGAGATAGTTAAAATCTTTACTTTCGGTTCTGATTATTCTGGAAGTTTATTTGTCCAAGATACCAACGGATGTATTGAAAGCTTAACCTACAGTGGGGATGCATTGACATTTGATGATTATTTTACCATAAGCGATCCAAATGTTTTTACACCAAATGGGGATAATATGAATGATGAGTTCATTATTGAAATTCCTGAAAAAGTAGAAAAATGTGCTGAGTTAACCATCTACAACAGATGGGGGCAAATACAGTATTTTTCTACTGGAAATAATCTGAAATGGGATGGTAGAAACAATGTGGGTAGTGAAACTCCTGCAGGTACATATTTTTATACTCTTTCCATTAAAGACAAAAAATTTGAAGGCACTCTAAATTTACTTAGATAGTAAAATTTGTTAGAATCTAAAATTACCATTAATTATAATGGACTATAATTAAAATCTTATGCCTGTTTTTTTGAGTTATAAATTATATTCAGCGATATTACTTTCTGCATTAATAAGTTCAGCAATAATGGGACAAAGTGAATATAAAATTTTTGGGCATAGAGGATGCAGAGGCATTTACCCAGAAAATACAATTGAAGGGTTTAAAAAAGCAATTGCGTTTGGAGTAGATGGGATAGAACTAGATGTAGTTGTAAATAAAAACCAAGAACTAGTTATTTCCCACGAATCCTACATAGACACCAACTACTGCTTGACTAACAAATTAGATGATGAAAGTCTAAATATTTATAAAATGAATATTTCTGAAATTCAAGAAATAGACTGTGGCAGTAAGTTTGTAAAAGAATTTCCACAACAATTAAAAGTAAAGGAAAAAAAACCTACTTATAAAGAATTTAAAAAAGAACTAATTGATTATCAAGGAGATATTCTATTTGAAATTAAATGCGAATACAACCTAGTAAACAAATATTTTCCCGACTATGAAAAGTATGCAAAAATAATATTTGAAGAAACTAGAAATAGCAAACATTTAGATAAAATATATTTTATGTCTTTTGATTATAGAATACTTAACGAGCTATTTAAAATAATTCCAAACTCAAAATACATATATCTATCAAGCAATAAAGAGTTTGAAAAGGAAATGAAATTACTAAACTTTGAGCCTTTTGGAGTTGGGCTAAACTACAATATAATAAATCAAAAAACTATAGACTTCGTTCATAATAAAAAACAGGTTATCTACGGATGGACAATAAACGATGAAGAAAATTCAAAATCACTAACTTCAATGGGACTTGATGGGGTGATTACAGACTATCCCAATATAATTAAGAAGTAACTTCTACTAATTCTTGATTTGAGACATAAAGTAAGAAGGCTGAAACCTTGCTAAACCCACACAAGTTAATATTGGACAAATAGTTTCTAACTTGATTAATATCGTTCTCCCCTTTCGAAGTTTTATAATCTATAATTATTGCATGATTGTCTTTAATAATTAATCTATCTAATCTTAAAATTTCACTGTCTGAAGATCGAAATTCTTTTTCATTGTAAATAATTTGATTGGAGTCATAGATAAAGCTTAAGAAATTATTATTCTGAAGTTTATTTAGAATAGTTTTGGTTTTATCTATGTAACTCATGTCTAAGTTTGGTTGCGTTGATAAACTATCTAAATAATCAAATCCAGCTGAAAAATTGGAGTATACTTTACTGATAACATTGTGAAAAAAAGTTCCAAAATTCTCTTTCGAAGAAAAATTAAGATGGCCATGAATATTATTGTAGTAATTGTAATCAGTATCAAAAATCAAATTATAAGGCTTACTTACAGACTCAACTTCATAATCTAGTTCAATTGATTTTTCTTTTGGAGCAGAAATTATAAGGTGGTTATTTTCTTCATTATAAGAAAGATGATCTTTAATGGTTGAAGCTAATAAATTGGGCAAATTTACTTTCTTATCTGAATTTTCAAAAGAAACGTAAAGCTGATCAATTGCCCTAGTAAAGGCAACATAATATAAATTTAAAGTGTCCAATAAAACTTCTTTTTCTTCAATTTCATAAACCAACTTTTTATCAAGATGTGATAAACTTCTATTAGACATCTCCCCTATATATAGATCGATATTTCTAGTTTCTAAGTTGACATTCTCAACCCAAGTATATGGAATATCTATATTACTTTTCGAACCCCAATTAGTAAAAGGAACGATTACAACAGGAAATTCTAAACCTTTAGATTTATGAACTGTTAAAATTTGTATCGCATTTTTAGGAGCATTTTCTACAGATAATTTACTAGCTTTTTGTTGAAAATAATCTAAAAGCTGAACCATAGAAAAGTTTTCTTTTAAAACAAGATTATTAGACAAATTCATAAAAAAATCTACAAAAGGGTCATTGGGATTTAGATGTAACATATTTAAAACAAAACTTAACTTTTCAAAGTCAAAAAAGTTGGAATAGTATTCGAAGTCAAAAATCCTAATATTGGTCATCACCATTTCAAAAGTTGAATATTCTGAAGAAAAGTAATTTTCCAAAAAGTGATTTAAAATTAATAGGTCTCTCTCTTCCCTAAATTCAAAATAATTTAATGCTGAAACTAAAATTTTATAGGCTAAAGAGGTATTTAAAAACAAACTATCTTCTGAAACAAAAGGAATATCTAAAGATTCACCATTTACAATAACTTTATTATCAAGTAAACTATTTATAATTTTTAATGCATCTTTTTTGGACCTTACTAAAATGGAAATATCCTTAAAACTATAGCCAGACTCAATTGCATTAAGAATATTTGATTTTAAAAAAAGATCTAAATCAAACTCTGATTTTTCAGAAATATCAATGTTTACCAATCCTTTAAAATCTCTTTGACATTCCTGTTTTAGATTTGTATAAGCTTTTTGAATACTTGGAAAATCTAAATCTTTAACTACTTGAGTAAAAAACCAATTGTTAAATTCAACAATATTAATAGCTGATCTCCAATTATTATCTAACTCTTTCTCAACAAAGGAATTATCAAAAAGAAACT
The DNA here is from genome assembly GCA_016780365.1 of Flavobacteriales bacterium. Classification (GTDB taxonomy): domain Bacteria; phylum Bacteroidota; class Bacteroidia; order Flavobacteriales_D; family Parvicellaceae; genus MED-G20. Next base: position 17,236 of record JADHMB010000032.1, on the reverse strand, counting down.
CATAATTATTCTTTAAGCTTTTATCATGAATCTTTGGAAGATCTATAAACTGACTAACATTGCCATTTCTCCACCTGTATATAGCTTGTTTAGCATCTCCCACTATAAGATTTTGTCCACCAACAGATAAAGATTCATGGACTAATGGAATTAAATTATTCCATTGCAAAGTAGAGGTGTCTTGAAACTCATCAATTAAAATATATTGGTATTTACTACCTATTTTTTCAAAAATAAATCCTGCTGGTTCATTTTTTATAATATCACTTACCAAATCGTTAAAATCTGAAATCAAAATAGAATTTTGAGCAGATTTTTCAATATTGATCCTTTCGATTAAAGTCTGAACCATTGAAAAAGGGACTAAAAACTTATGTACTTCAATTAGTTTGAGTCTATTACAAACCTGCTTAACTATCGTTTTAATCTGTGAAATAATTGAATCGTAAATAATATTTACTGTGGCCAATTCACTTTTATTTAAAGACTTTTTAAACCATTGATCTTTTTCCAACCAAGAATTCCATTTTTCTATGTCCTTGTAGCTCAGATTTGAAAATTGATCCATTGAATTAAAAATAGTTTTCACTCTACCATACGGAAGCCATGTATCTGGAATTTGATGATCAATTAGAATTTTCAGACCTAATCCACCAGCATCTTTTAACTTTTTCTCTGAAACATTTAAACCATCGTACACAAAGCTTCTTAAATTTGCTATCTCCTCAACAGTCATTGGATTTATAAACTGAGAATTAGATTTGTAGATTATTCTTTTAAGTTTATTTAATTGTCGTTCAATATTGTTATTTACTCCCAATTCAATAGACTCATCTATCATCTTTTCAAGAATATCTAATTGGTTTTTATTTTTGGATACTTCATCAATATACTTGGAAATAACATCCTCTAGAAACTCGTTTTCTTCCAAAATAATATTATAATTATTTGAAATCCCTAATTCTTTTGAGAAAGACCTTATGACTTTATTAGTGAATTTATCAATAGTCATAAGATTAAAATCTTTGTAATTGTGCAATATTTTCTGGGTAATCACTTTTGATCTTTCAACAACTTGAGCGATATCAAAATTATTTTCTTTTGAAATCTCAATGGCAAGCTTGTTTTTTTTACCCTCACTTGAAATTTCGTCTAGAGCTGTTAAAACTCTTTTTTTCATTTCCTCAGCAGCTTTATTGGTGAAAGTAATTGCTAGAATTTGCTTAAACCCGAAGTTGGATTTTATTTTAAATAATAAAGAGAGATAAGTTTTAACAAGTGTATAAGTCTTTCCCGAGCCAGCAGATGATCTATATACTAAAAGTTTCTGCATTTATAATTATACGGATTTTAAAGACTCTTTATCTTTAAGAGTAATTAGTGTGATCTCTGGGTAAATACCTACTCTTCCAGGATAAGCTAAAAAGCCGAATCCTCTGTTAACATTTATTATTTGCTCTAATTCTTTATAAATACCAGCCCAATATTTATATCTATATTTTATAGGGCTCCATTTTATAAATCCAGGAATTTCAATTCCAAATTGCATGCCATGCGTATGACCAGCAAGAGTTAAATCTATATGCTCTTTATGAGAAATCACCTTTTCTTCCCAATGAGTTGGGTCATGAGACATTAGGATTTTAAAAGAATCCGAATTAGTTTTTTGTAAAGCTAAGTCCAAATCTCCATTTTGTTTAAAACCACCTCCCCAGTTCTCTACCCCAATTAAATCAATACTTGATTTATCTATATAAATTTTTTCAGAGTCGTTTAAAAGAACTTTAAACCCCATTTCAACTTGTAGATCAATAAGCTTTTTTAAATTATTAGCTTTTTCATCTTTACTATCCCACTTTACATAATCTCCATAATCATGATTGCCTAAAACAGAATATTTTCCAAATGGTGCTTCTAACGAGCTTAGTAAATCTTTCCATGGTAATAATTCATCGGCAATATTATTTACAAAATCGCCAGTAAAAAGAATAAGATCTGGCTTTTGCTTATTAATTAAATCTATTCCATATTTTAACTTTTGTTTGTTATCAAAACTTCCACTGTGAAAGTCTGAAATATGAACAATTTTAAATCCATTAAATTCTTTGGGTAGTCTTTGAAAAGATAATTGATGTTTTATTACTTTATAATTATATTTTCCTCTTAACATTCCAATAAATAATGCACTTGCTGGAATGCTTGCTAAAAGAATAGACAACTGTGAAATGAATAATCTTCTTTCAGGCATATATTTAAAAGATTTATCCATTCCCTTGCTAAAGAAATGAAATAGCCAAATTGGAATTCTTATAAAATCCTCAATAAAAAGAACAAAAATTAAGGAAATTTGAAAAATAATTGAAACTATAAAAAGACCAAAAGAATAGGAAAAAACTGGGCTAATAATTCCATTTTCTCTATTTATATTAATTTGAAAAATGAAGTTTGCAACAATCAATAAATTAGCAATTAGATAAATATAGTTTATCCATGTGCTTTTTATAACAGTCTTAATGGCAAGAGAAGAATACCAATTAAATCCAATTATTATTAAAAAGAAAATTAACCATCTGAAAATCATAACGGATAAATTTAAACAAATCTTTTTCCTTTTTTAAAATAACTTAATTTAGATTGTGAATTTAATTACAAACCATACTTTTTATGTCTTAGCATCGTTATTTAAGTATAATTTTAACCTATGATTTTAAAAAATATTAAAATTTTCGTATCCCTTGCATTATTATGTCTTTTAGTTTCTTGTAAAGAAGGCTGTTTGGATCCTATTGCAACTAACTACAATCCGAATGCTAAAAAGTCTAATGATGAACTTTGTCAATACGACGCTTCAAAGAACCCACTGAACTTAGAGGTTTTTCATTTATTTAATGGTAATAATTTTTCTTTAAATTCAATTTATTACGACGATTTTGGTACTATGATAAAATTTAACAGAGCAAAAACCTATGTGTCAAAAAATTGTTTCTTTAACTCCAGTAATTCTTGTTTTGACGATACTCTTCAATATTTACTTTTTGACCCATCCATCTCAAATTATTTCCTTGGATACATGGAAAAAGAATTGAATACTATTTCTGTGGAATTTCAAGTTGGAGTCGACTCCGTTTCTAACCATACAGACCCTGCAAGCTATCAAAGCGAGGAGCCTCTATCCTATCAAACACCTAGTATGCATTGGCAAATGGGATCAAATCCAATGGATTGGAGTTACTTATTTGTAGTAGTTGAAGGGTTTGCAGATTTAAATTCCAACGGAGTTTTTGATGCTGGAGAGATATTTGTTTTTCACCTAGGTGGGGATGATTTTAGAAGTAATCCTAAGAATATAAACTGTGATATTTCAGAATTTACTAATGAATCTAAAATTAAAATAAACTTAAATTGGTCCAAAATAATTGAAGATATTGATATTAAAAATGAAAATTTCACCCATACAATGGATAATATTCCCTTAGCAACTAAAATTGCTACTAATTCCAATAATTTTATTTCTGAATACCAGTAGCTATTTTGAAAAATTTAAAACTTCATATTATAACTTTAATATTTCTGAATCTTTTGATAAATAGCTGTCAAAAAAGAGTTGGTGTAGAATCCTCTTTTAACCCAACTCCAATTACTATTGATATTCCAGATAATTTCCCTCCCATTGAACATCCATCTGATAATCCACTAACTCAGCAAGGAGTAAATCTTGGCAGACATTTGTTTTGGGATAAAAAACTAAGTGGAGATAATACTATTTCATGTGCAAATTGTCATTCACCTCAACATGCTTTTTCAGATCCCAATACTTTTAGTACAGGAATCCATGGCGATTTAGGAACAAGAAACTCTATGGTTCTTCAAAATTTAGCTTGGTCCAAAGATTTCTTTTGGGATGGAAGAGCTATTTCGTTAGAAAATCAGATTTTAGTTACCATATTAGATAGCACTGAAATGGATGAGACGTGGACTAATTTTCTATCTGAAATAAGATATGACAACAACTATAGAAATATGTTTTTTGAAGCCTTTGAAACTTTGGAACCAGATTCTATTCATGCAGCAAAAGCAATAGCACAATTTTTAAGAACAATGGTTTCTACAAATTCTAAATACGATAAATTTTTACGAAATGAGGCTGTTTTAAGTCCCGAAGAAAATGCAGGTTTGTCATCCTTTAATAGTTTGAACGGAGGAGATTGTTTTCATTGTCATGGAGGAATTTTAGGAACTGACTTGTCTTTTAAAAATAATGGACTCGATGAAATACCAGTTGATTCTGGAAGAGGACTTGTAACGGGAAGAACTGAAGATAATTTTAAATTCAAAGTACCTTCCATAAGAAATGTAGAATATAGCTCTCCATATATGCACGACGGAAGATTCAATACTTTAGATGAAGTTATTAATTTTTATAGTATTGGAATACATCCGAATTCACCAAATATAGATCCCCTTATTGAGTTTTCTTCTCAAGGAGGTGTACAATTAAATCCACAAGAACGTCAGGAACTTAAAGCATTTTTATTAACTCTTTCAGACCCAGAATTTATAAATAACAATAACTTTTCTAATCCATTTTAAGACATTGAAAAAGAAAAAAGATATAATTAACCCAATAGATAAAGACAACATTACAGAAAATCCTGGTTCACTTACCTATGGACATCATCGAGGAAGTTTTCCTGTCATACCTACCAAACAAGGGACTATAAAAACCAAAGCAATTTCTGCAATGGAGCATCAAACAGATATGCAACTGGACCAGATAAAACAGCAAATGAGTCTTCTTGCACAACAAGCAAATACTATAAAAAAACGAATTGAAATTTCTGAAATGATATACCACGCAGAAATAAGATTTGAGCCGTTGATTTCTCATATTTATCATTTGTATGAAGATGAAAATGGGAATTTCTTTTTAATGATGATTGGTGAAAAAGAATGGGGAAGAAAAAAATGCCCTCTAAAATTTATTAGTTCAGTGAAATTATTGGCAGATCATACATGGGAAGTTATTAAATAAGTAATTAAAAGTTTTACTTTTAGTTATGGAAAAATTCCTAACACATGCTACAAATGAAATTCTAGAAAATTACGTACTAAAAGAACTACATCTTTTAACTGTAATTGTCCCTTCTGAAAGATCAAAATGGCATTTAAGAAGTTGCTTTAAAGATGCTATTGGCGAAGCAGTCTTGTTTCCAGAATTTAAAACCATTCAAAATTATTTTAACTCGATTTCTAATCTAAGTCCTATTTCTAATATGGAGGCGAGTTTAATGCTTTATGAACAAGCATTAAAATTAGATAAAGAACTTAACTACAACGAATTTCAAAATCAATCAGCCACCTTACTTAAGAATTTTAACGACGTAGAGAGAAACATGATTGATCATCAAAAATTGTTTCAGGAATTAGACAATATTACAGGAATTGATGACTGGAGTTTAAACGATAAGAATCTTTCTAAAAATCAAAAGAATTTTATAAGTCAGTTTCAAAAGACAGGAGAACTCTATGAAATGTTCAAGAAAAGACTCCTTGAGAAAAAAAAAGGAACAGGAGGTTTAATAACAAGAACTATAGCTGAGAATCCTAAAGATTATTTCACTGAGGATAAGAAAATTTGTTTTTTAGGGCTAAATGCGCTTTCAAAAAGTGAAGAAACTATTGTAAACTACTTAACAAAAAACAATGGTTCTAAAATAATTGTGGATGTAGACGAGTTTTACACAACAAATAAAGACCACGAGGCTGGATTTTTTTATAGAAAACACCTTACAAAACATTACAACAAACCATCGAACAAGATATTAAGTCATTCTAAAGAAATTAATATTTATTCGTCCTATTCTAGCAATCAACAAATTAATATTGCAGAAAATATTGTAAGAAACAGCACTAAAAATTTCACAATTATTTTGATGGATGAGAACCTTGGTCCTCTGCTCTACCAAAAACTAATTAAAAATGAAAAAAGTATTAATTATTCATCAGGTCTTAAAATTAAATATTTTGAAAGCAATAAATTAATTAGATTTCTATTGGACACCAATCCTATTTTTGGAAAAAACAAAATCAGTCTCCAATGGATGGAGGCCTTACTTAATTTTAGTGCAATTAGTAAGACCATTTCAAAAAAAGAGTTATCAAAATTATTTATAGAAAAACAAAAACATGCATTTGAAATTAACAGTCTAAAACTAAAGAAATACCATCCATATTTAGACCATATAATGACATGTCTTGATGAATTGTACAATTCATTACCTACTCAGATTCCACAAAAATTAATAAAGCTTATAAATGTTGTAGAAAGAATATACGCTAAAAGTAAGAACGATATTTTAAGTTTAGAAAAAATAAAAGAAACGATTTTAAAAATTACCAATGAGTTAAATAATTACAAAATAGAGATTAACTCTTTACAATTTTTAAAACTTTTTTTGAAAGAAATAAATGGACTAAGTGTAGTTGTAAAAGGAGAAAACGATGCAAGAATTCAAATTATTGGACTTTTAGAAAGTAGAACTTTAGACTACGAAAATGTGGTTTTTCTATCTTGTAATGAAGAATTCTTGCCTTCTAAATCTAATTCTATAGATCTTTTTCCAGAAGACTTAAAAAAGTTTTTTGGTATTCCATCCGTCTATGAAAGAGAGGCATTATCTGCCTATTATTTCTTCCGAAATTTTCATTATGCCAAAAACATAGATTTATTATTCGTCAAAGGAGATGAAAAAGGACTTAACTACAATGAACCCAGCAGATACATTAGACAAATAGAAAAGGAACTAGGAGAGAAAAGAAATATTAAAATAAATCACCACTACATAAAAATGGATATTTCCCAAAAAATCCACGAAGTAAAAAGTAGTGAAAAAACCAAAGAAGTTCTTCTCAAATGGATGGAGAATGGTATTTCAGCATCGTCTATTCAAAAGTATTGCACATGTCCTCTCGATTTTTATTTCAAATATGTTTTAAAAATAGAGGAAAAGAAAAAAATAAATCAACACTTAGAACCTAGTGACTGGGGAATTGGTGTTCATACAACTTTAGAAAATTTATTTTACAAAGGTCGGAAAATAGATATCCATGAAATAAAAAAAATTAAAACTGAGCTCAACCACTGCATGGAAAATACATTCGATCAAATATTTGTTGATAAAAGGTATATAAATGGTAAAAATGCTCTAATATATCATCACTTTAAGAAATGTATTGAAAATTTACTCGATAAAGAAATTCCAGAAATTAATTCTTTAGGAGAATACAAAATATTAGAAACTGAGAATAAACTAATTTCTAATAATCTGAATAGTTTAGAAAAATCAACTAAAAAAATTAAATTCTTAGGCTATGTTGACAGAATAGATTCAACAGACCAAGGAATAAGATTGATTGATTATAAAACGGGGATGGTTCTACAAAAAGATTTGAATATTTTTGATTTTGATCAATTAACAAAAAAACATAAAGCTCTTCAGTTATTTTTTTATGCTTTGTTGTGGAACAATGCTAATAACAAAACAGAAAATCTAACATGCCAGATTATATCATTGAAAAACACCTACCAACCGAAGCTTAATTTAACCTTCAAAAAAAATGATAACATTAATAACGAAATAGTCTCCAATTATTCCGATTGGTTAATAAAATTTGTTGAAGAAATAAAAAATACAGAATCTTTTAAGCATAAAATGGATAGTTCTTATTGTGAAATTTGCTAAGGTGTGAATTTATAACCAACTCCTCTTACAGACTTAAAATAGGTAGATGATGGAAGATTTTTTTCAAAAACTTTTCTAAATAACAAAATAAAATTATCAATAGTTCTTGAAGATGGGTAAACATCGTAACCCCAAACTTTTTCTAAAATTTCTTGGCGACTAATCACTTGGTCTTTTTTCTCAATAAATAACTTTAACAATTTAATCTGTTTGTGGGTTAATGTGAAGTCATCTCCTTCGCTATTTTGAATAACAAATGATTTTAAATCAACATTACACCCAGCTATAAAGAGTTTGTTTTTCTTATCGGATTCTTCCTCATTTTGAGTTCTTGAAATTAAATTTTGAACTCTTAACATAAGCTCCTTAAGATTGAAAGGCTTTGTTAAATAATCGTCTGCTATTCTTAAACCAGTTAGTTTATCTTCATTAGATGATTTTGCAGTAAGAAAGAGAATTGGAACTTTAGAGTTTTCTAACCTTATAGATTCACAGATATCGAATCCATTCATTTCTGGAAGCATTACATCTAAAATTATTAAATCAAACCTGCCCTGACGAAACTTTGAAATAGCATTTTTGCCATTATAAACAGAAGTTACATTATAGTTCTCTAATTCTAAATTTAATTTAATTGCTAAATGTAAATTTTCTTCATCCTCGACCAACATGACTCTCTTCATATTAAAAATTTGAAACTCTTATTGACATTGTACTAAAAATTATAACTGTTTTTTTTGTAGTTTTAGTATTACTATGAACTACACAAAAATAAATTTAATTTCCGTAATAACCATCTTATTTTTCGGAAGCTACCAAAGTCAAATTTCACAAGGGGGAACTCCCTTTTCATTTACTCACAATATTGGCACACCAATAAATGAATTTTTGATTGACCAACCTTCTTCTAAAGATATTGAGCTTGCTAAAATAGATGAGAAGGAAACTTATAAAGTAGGGATTATAAGATCAACCAATCTTTCACTTTTAAATAATGGAACATGGATAAACCATGCCGACGGATCTAAATCTGGTTTTTTAAAAATAAGAAGTAAATCTGCTCTTGGGCTGTCTGTATTTTTTGACAACTTTAGTATTCCTGAGGGTGCCGAAATGTTTATATATAATTCCAATAAAAAACACTTGATAGGGAAATTTAATTCTATAACAAATTCTAAGAATCTTTTAACCCACACACAAGTAATTGAAGGAGAGATGATTACAATTGAATATTTTGAACCTAGTAACGCAATAGGAAATCTTAAAATAGATATTCATAAAGTAGGCTATATTTTTAGAGGATTTGAAGATTATTTAGAGCCATTTAAGAGTAATTCTTCATCCTTTACCCCAAAAATTGCCGAATTTTGTCAGGTAGATGTTGCCTGCTCTCCAGAGAACATAGGATGGTCTGAACAGATTGACGCTGTTGTTCATTTCACCTACACAGACCCTAATTATATTTATGTCTGTTCTTCATCTGTTATCAATAATACATCTCAAGATTGCACTCCTTATATATTTACTGCTTGGCATTGTGGAGAACCAAATGCAAATCAAAATCTAAGTGGATATACATGGTATTGGAATTACCAAAAAACAAGTTGTCAACCAAATGCAAATGCATCCAACCCATCCAAAGGAAATCAAACAATGATTAATGGAGTCGTTAAAGCAACATCTGGAAGTGGAACATTAAATAACCCTCCATCTTCTAATCAAGTTGCAGGATCAGATTTCACCCTAATTGAACTTAACTCTGCTATACCATCTACCTACAATGCCTATTTTGCAGGTTGGGACAGATCAAATAGTTTAGTTTCTAACGGAGTTGGTATTCACCATCCAAATGGAAGTGCAAAGAAAATATCTACATTTAATAGTAATCTTACAAGTACTAGTTACAATGGTGGAGCTTTTAACGCACATTGGGAAGTTTATTGGGATGCAACATCTAATGGCCATGGAGTAACTGAAGGCGGATCATCTGGCTCTCCTATTTTCAACCAAGACAAAAGAATAGTAGGACAATTATCTGGTGGGGGATCTATTTGCTCAAATCCAGATTGGTACTCAGATGAATATGGAAAATTTTCAACCAGTTGGATTTCCAACGGTAGTTCTGCAGGTACTCAACTAGAGCCTTGGCTAGACCCTTTGAGTTTAAATATTAATACTATTGATGGAACCTATCCACCTGGAGGAGGATCGAGTTTGAGCTGTATTATTGGACTTTATTCAGATTCTGTAGATCAAGGAACCCCCATGGATTTTTTCGGAGGAAGTAATTCTGGTACTGCATCCTACAGTTGGGATTTTGATATTAACGGCCTAGGGGGAGTTTCTCCAACTACATCGACAGATCAAGATCCATCAGGAGTTGTTTTTAATACAGTAGGTAATTTCAATGTTGAACTAACTGTAACTAGTGGACAAGGAGTTTGTTCAATTGATACCATAATTATTGTTTCCTCCAATATGGGAATTAATAATTATAAGTATTTACTAGATATGGTATTCCCAAATCCAAACAATGGAATATTTAATTTAAAATTATCTTCTAAAGATTTTAATGAGCTAGGGACTGGATATATTTTTAATAGTGTTGGCAAAATAGTTCGAGAAATAGATTTGAAATCGGCTGAAAACATGCTTATAAATCTTCAAGAAAATAGCCCAGGAATATATTATCTTAAGTTTGAAAAGAAACCTTTCATTTCTCACAAAATAATTATTATAGATTAATGATATCAAAAAATATAACGTTAAATGAAGTAAATTCATTTTCTAAAAACACCCTATTGTCTCATCTAAATATTGAATTCACAAATATTGGAAATGATTATTTAGAAGCCAAGATGCCAGTAAATCACAAAACTACCCAGCCTATGGGTATTCTTCATGGTGGTGCTACAGTTGCCTTAGCAGAATCAATTGGAAGTGTTGGATCAAATATGCTTATAGATGTTAAAACTGAAAATGCTGTTGGTCTAACCATAAATGCTAATCATGTTGGTAGTGCAAGGGACAATTATGTAATAGGAAAAGGTACTATTGTTCATAAAGGAAGAACTACTCACGTATGGAATATTGAGGTGAGGGATAACAATGAAAAACTAATTTCCATATGTAGATTAACTGTAATGATTGTAAAAAAAATAAAATGATCCACCTTTCTGGGAAGGATAGCTTTGTAATCTATCAGGATACTATTTCCAAAAAAAATAAAATAGCCGTTGGACAGTGGCATTTATTTGATTTTAAAAAACAAATATCTAAACCGTCTTTTGTTTGTAATGTATTCAATAAAGAAACTTATTTTATTGATGGTAAAATTTCTAACCTAGAAAAGAAAGTAAAAATTGAAAAACCGGAATTATTTGACGAAAAAGATGTTTCCAAAGAGGATTATAAAAAATCCATTGAAAAAATTATAAATTATTGCAATGAGGATATTATTGAAAAATGTATTTTAAGTAGAGTTGTTAAATCAGACTTTGAAATTTCAAACTATTTTGAAATATTTGAAAAACTCTCCCAAACCTATAGCAAAGGGTTTAAATATATTCTCAATCATCCAAAACATGGAATGTGGATAGGTGTTTCTCCTGAAACATTAATTAAGGGGAATTTTGAAAATGGATTTTTCACCCATGCTTTGGCAGGAAGCAAATCAAAAAATGAAAATTTAAAATGGACTGAAAAAGATTATCAAGAACACAAATATGTAGTTGATTTTATTGAAGGAAAAATTAAAGAAAATGGATATATAACCAAAGAATCTAAAATTGAAGAAGAAATTGCTGGAGAGATAATACACTTAAATAAAGATTTCAATTTTAATTTAGATATTGATTTTCTATCGTTTGTTAAAACGCTTCATCCTACCCCTGCAATTGCAGGTATTCCTTTAGATAAATCATTGGAGATAATTCATGATTTAGAAGTCCATAACAGAAGCCTTTACTGCGGATTTCTTGGAACTATTGATAATAAAAATTGTGATTTAAAAGTTAACTTAAGATGTGCTAGATTTTCTGCCAAAGAAGTTCAGATATTTGTGGGTGGAGGAATCACAAGTCAAAGCAATCCCAATGATGAATTTAAGGAAACTGAAATAAAATCTCAAACGCTATTGTCTGTGATTAAAAAAAAATAGAACTTCGCCCAATGACTTCCGCATCGTTTAGAGTACAAGTAGTTGTTGATTTATTAAAAAAACACCAAGTAAAAAATATTGTTTTTTCACCAGGATCAAGAAATGCACCATTAGTAATAGGATTCAATGGTGACGACTATTTCAAAACAAAGGTATTGGTAGATGAAAGGTCAGCAGCATTTTTTGCACTTGGAATGGCTCAGCAAATGGAAGAACCAGTGGTAATTTGTTCTACTTCTGGTAGTGCTGTTTTAAATTACTCTCCTGCAATTGTAGAAGCGTTTTATCAAAAAATTCCTTTGATTGTTATTACTGCAGATAGACCTCCAGAATGGGTAGATCACGGTGAAGGCCAATCTATGAAACAATATAAAGTTTACGAAAACTTTATTGCTGAAAGTTATAATCTTCCTATGCTGGATCATCCTGATGCTTTATGGCAAACCGGTGTTATGACCAACGAAGCTTTTCATATTTCTAAATTACTTTCTAAGCCAGTTCATTTAAATTTCCCATTTAGAGAACCTTTATATAAAACCGAATTAAAACCAAGTCAAACTGGAAAAAAAATAACTCATTTTAAAACAAAAAAATCAGTAAGCAAAGAAGAGTTAAAAAATCTACAAAAAAACTGGAGACAACACAATAAAAAAATGATTGTGTGTGGTTCTCTTCAAAAGAGCAGCTCCCTGAACAAAATTTTAATTGAAATAAATAAAGACCCTTCAGTTTGTATTTTAACAGAAACAACTTCTAACTTATATAATGAGAGCTTCATAAGTTGTGTAGATCGAACTTTAGAAAGAATTAATAATCATCCTAAATTTTTTCCAGAAATTGTAATAACAATTGGCAATTCTATAATTTCTAAAAAACTTAAAAGTCTACTTAGAAAAAATAAACCAAAGGAACATTGGCATGTTGAAGAAACCAACAGAGCACAAGATATATTTTCTTCTTTATCTCATTTCATACCCGTTAAACCAGAAGATTTTTTTAAAGATTTTTTAGATGGCTACCAATACAACAAAGATTCCAATTTTAGTAAAGATTGGTATTTAGAATTTGAGAAAAGTGAAGAAAATCATCTTCAGTATCTTTCCACCTGTAAATGGTCAGATCTTAAAGCCCACAACCTAATTCAAAATCAATTAAAAGATAAAAATTTTAATTTACAAATGGGCAATAGCACAAGCGTTAGATATATTCAACTTTTTAAACAGCAAAAAGATTTAAAATACAATTCTAACAGAGGAGTTAGTGGAATTGACGGGTCCTCTTCTACTGCAGTTGGAGCAGCAAGTGTAACTGATCAATTAACAGTTTTAATTACAGGTGATCTTAGTTTTATTTACGACCAACATGCATTATGGAATAAAGAAGTTCCAAAAAATCTTAAAATTATAGTTGTAAATAATCAAGGTGGCGGTATATTTAATATTATTTCGGGTCCGAAAACTACTCCCTACAGTAAGGAGTTTTTTGAAACTAGACACGAAATAAGTTTGGAAAAAATTGCTGCTACTTTTAAAATTAATTACCAAAAAGCAACCAATGAAATTCAAGCAGCTAAATATTTGAATAATATTTTCGTGAGTAAAGATGCGGAAATAATCGAATTATTTACAGGAAATATTGAAAACGAAAATGTTTTGAATGATTATTTTAGAAATATAAAAAAAGACTAATAGCATTATGGATTGGAATACAGTAAAAGATTATGAGGATATCACTTTCAAAGTTTTCAATGGTGTTGCTCGAATTGCTTTTAACAGACCTGAAGTAAGAAATGCTTTTCGACCAAAAACTGTAGATGAATTACTTGATGCACTTATAATTAGCCATGAAAGCCCTGAAATTGGAGTTGTATTACTCACCGGAGAAGGTCCATCTCCAAAAGATGGTGGTTGGGCATTTTGTTCCGGAGGAGATCAACGTGTACGTGCCAAAAGAGGATATAAAGGACTGGACGGGGTAAGTAAATTTAATATTTTGGATGTTCAACGCCAGATAAGATTTATGAATAAAGTAGTAATAGCCGTCGTACCAGGATGGGCTGTTGGAGGTGGCCATAGTCTACACGTAGTTTGTGATCTGACTATTGCAAGCAAAGAACATGCTATTTTTAAACAAACTGATGCAGATGTTGCAAGTTTTGATGGTGGATTTGGTTCAGCTTATCTTGCTAGACAGGTTGGTCAAAAAAGGGCTAGAGAAATTTTCTTTTTGGGTTTAGACTACTCTGCTCAAGAAGCATATGAAATGGGAATGGTAAATAAAGTTGTTACTCATAATCAACTTGAAAAGACTGCGTACGGTTGGGCACAAGAAATAATGAAGAAAAGTCCAACTGCAATTAAAATGCTGAAGTTTGGTTTTAATTTAATAGATGATGGACTAGTGGGTCAGCAAGTATATGCAGGAGAAGCTACTAGACTTGCTTATGCAACTGATGAAGCTGAGGAAGGTCGTAATGCTTTTTTGGAAAAAAGAGATCCTGATTTTAAGAAATATCCAAAGTTTCCTTAAATATTATTGTAAATATTTACCACCAACTCCTCTATTCTTTTTCTAATTAAATAGTCGTTAGATGTAAAATTATTTACCATAATTGTAAATGGATAGTACTGGGAACTTTTACGCAGATAACCTGAATAACACCTTACCCCGCCCATTGAACCACTTTTACCAAAAAATTCTTCTTCAAATACGGATTCGTCTCCAAAATATTTAAGAGTTCCTGTTTTACCAGAAATTGGTAAAGATTTTAAAAAGCTTTCTTCTCCTTTGGATAATTTTCTTTCCAATTCATAAAGTAAAAGTTCGTTCAAGGCATTCGCAGAACATAAATTCAATCTTGAAAGGCCACAACCGTCTTTGAAAATCATTTCTTTTAGTCCTAATTTATCTTCCCAATACAATTGTAAATAATCTGCAGCCTGGTTAATATCAATATCCTTATGATTTAGAGAAACTGATTTTATTAAAAGATGTTCTGCATAATTATTATTGCTTTTAAAATTCACACATTTAACTAAGTCCATAATAGAAGGAGAAGTATAAGCTAGTAAAGTATCTAAATGTAGATTCCCCTTACTTTTAATAGAAAAGTTGCTAGTTAAAATACCTAATTCACTGCAGGCATTTTCTACAGCTTGTTTTAAAAATATTTTTGGATCATGCATAGATATTTTAACAACATAATTTTTCTTGTTTCTTGGAATAGTTCCAATTAAGGTTCTATTGTTTTGCATTGGGGCACCAAAAGCATAGGATAAATCTCTATTAGATTTACCAACTAAAACATTATTTTCAAGAAAAAAAGAATCTGCCATTGGATCAATTTTTACAATTTTAGTTGATGAACCAATTTCATTACCAGAATTAAAAGAGACCTCCACATAATTGTCTTTAAAAGAATGTAAACTATATCCAGATCCATAATAGTTCCCCAAATCACTCCAAAGCCACTGGTTATTTACTTGGTAATTGTCAAAATCTGGGTATATTTTAACTTGTCCAGTGATTGATCTAATATTTAGTTCTACTAATTTTGATTTCAAATCATTAATAAAACTTTTTGTGGGAAAAAACCTGCTTTCTAAACTAGGATCACCAGATGTATTTATTATCAAATTTCCATTTAAAGTTTTAGAGTTCGTATCAACTAGCCCTGAACTCAAAACATAAGTATTATAAACAAAGTCTTTTGACAAATGGTCCAAAACATAGGAAGATGTGAAAAGCTTTTGTAGAGAAGCTGGAACCAATAATTTTTCAGAATTATGACTTAACAAAACCTTACCAGATTGGTCTTGTAATTTTAAGCTAACAAAGGCATTTGTAATCTCTTTGCTTTTTAAAAATTTAGATAATGAGTTAGAAATTAAATTCTGGGAAAAGAAATTACCTATAAATAAAATTTGAAAAATAAATATTAAAAATCTCTTATTCATAACTACTCTACAAGATATAACCATTAATGAATCCATTGGGTAAATTAGCTAAAAATGACAGATTTATTGTTAATTAAAATAAGATTTAAGAATTTAAATTATGATTTTCAAATAAAATGAAAAAAATTCTTAGAATAATCAATCGTTTTAATTTAGGTGGTCCCACCTATAATGCAGCATATTTAACAAAATATTTAGAACCAGATTATGAAACTTTACTAATTGGTGGTCAACACGATGAAAGTGAAAAGAGTTCTATGCATATTCTAGACAATTTAGGTTTGAAACCTACTATAATCCCTGAAATGCAAAGATCTCTAAATCCATACAAAGACCAAATAGCATTCAAAAAAATTCAAAATATTATAAAGGATTTCAAACCAGATATTGTTCATACCCATGCAGCAAAAGCTGGAGCTTTAGGTAGAAGAGCTGCTTACAAAATGGGGGTAAAACAAATTTACCATACATTTCATGGTCATGTATTCCATTCTTATTTTGGAAGTTTTAAGACGAGAATTTTTAAAGAAATAGAAAAGAATTTAGCAAAAAAAACCACTAAAATAATTGCCATTAGTGAAATTCAAAAAAGCGAACTAAGTAAAATTCATAAAATATGTCCTGAAAAAAAGATTGAAGTAATTCCTCTAGGTTTTGATCTAGAAAGATTCAATACTGACAAAGATTCTAAAAGAAAAGAATTTCGAAAAAAATGGAACTTAAAAGAAAATGAAATAGCTATTGGAATAATTGGAAGATTAGTTCCGATAAAAAATCATAAGTTTTTCATAGACGCAGTTCAAGAAGTATTAAAAAAAAGTAAAGTCCCAATAAGAGCATTTATTGTAGGAGATGGTGAGGAAAAACAAAATATTGTAAATTATATAAATAATAAAAATTTAGACTTTAGTATAGATTTTACTCCAGCTACATTTCATTTAACTTCTTGGATTAAAGAAATTGACAGAGTTAATTCTGGCATGGACATTATCTGTTTGACTTCTCTAAATGAAGGAACACCAGTTAGTTTAATTGAAGCACAAGCAAGTGGCAAACCAATAGTTAGTACCAAAACAGGTGGTATAGAGAATATTGTTTTGGAAAATAAAACAGCACTTCTTTCGGAAAAAAATGATTTACATAATTTTTCTAAAAACTTACTGAGCCTGGTTAATGATTCTAATAAAAGAAAATTATTTTCCAAATTCGGATTAGAAAAATCAAAAGATTTTCAGTATGACCAATTAGTTATTAATATTAAAAACTTATATGAAAAAATGCTTTGAATTACAAAGTTCTTTGCTTTTCGAAAAAAAATAGTACTTTTGTGCCATGAAATTTATTTATAAATACATAATACTCTCTATTTGTCTTTCTTT
>JADHMB010000004.1 GCA_016780365.1 Flavobacteriales bacterium | reverse complement strand
GATGTTTCCATGGCTCCACAATTAATTGCCAAATCATTTTTACAAGGAAAAGAAATTGCTCAAAAATTTGGTTTTCCTTTATGTATTAGACCATCCTATACACTAGGTGGATCAGGTGCATCTTTTGTTCATAGTGAAAAAGATTTTGACTCTTTATTGAATAGAGGACTTCATGCTTCACCAATACATGAAGTAATGATAGACAAGGCAGTAATAGGATGGAAAGAGTTTGAGTTAGAATTATTAAGAGACAAAAATGACAATGTTACAATAATTTGTTCTATTGAAAATATGGATCCTATGGGGATTCATACTGGTGATTCTATAACAGTTGCTCCAGCTATGACATTAAGCGATAAAACATATCAGAAAATGCGAGATATGGCTATTAAAATGATGAGAGCTATTGGCGATTTTGCTGGTGGATGTAATGTTCAATTTGCTGTTAGTGATGATGAGAATGAAGATATTATTGCTATTGAAATAAACCCTCGAGTAAGTCGCTCCTCTGCATTAGCTTCCAAAGCTACAGGATATCCAATTGCAAAAATAGCTGCAAAACTTGCCATTGGATATTCGTTAGATGAATTAGATAATCAAATCACTAAATCCACCTCTGCTTTTTTTGAGCCTACTTTAGATTATGTAATTGTTAAAATTCCAAGATGGAACTTTAATAAGTTTAAGGGTTCTGATAGAAAGCTAGGTCTTCAAATGAAATCTGTCGGTGAGGTAATGGGAATAGGAAGGTCTTTTCAGGAAGCTTTACAAAAAGCCTGTCAATCTTTAGAAATAAATAGAAATGGTCTTGGTGCTGATGGAAAAGAGATTAAGAATCAAAATGAAATATTGAAAAGCTTAGAGTTTCCAAGTTGGAATAGATTATTTCATATTTATGATGCAATTAAGTTAGGAATACCCTTTAAAAAGATTCAAGAAAAAACAAGAATTGATGATTGGTTTTTAAGACAAATTCAAGAATTACTAGCCATTGAAGATAAAATTGAATCATTTAATATTGACAATTTACCTAAGGAATTATTATTTGAAGCCAAACAAAAAGGTTATGCAGATAGACAATTAGGCCATTTACTAGGCTGTTTAGAAAGTGAAGTTTTTAATAAGAGACATGATTTAGGAGTTAAAAGAGTTTATAAATTAGTAGATACATGTGCTGCTGAATTTAGAGCAGAAACCCCATATTTTTATTCAACTTTTGAACAAGAAAACGAGTCTATTGTTTCCAATAAACCTAAAGTAGTAGTTCTTGGATCTGGTCCAAATAGAATTGGTCAAGGAATAGAATTTGATTATTGTTGTGTTCATGGTGTATTAGCCGCAAAAGAATGCGGCTATGAAACTATTATGATAAATTGTAATCCAGAAACTGTTTCGACAGATTTCGATACTGCAGATAAACTATATTTTGAACCTGTTTTTTGGGAACATATTTACGATATTATTCTCCATGAGAAACCTCTAGGTGTTATTGTTCAACTTGGAGGGCAAACAGCTTTAAAACTTGCGGAGAAATTATCTAGATATGGAATAAAAGTTCTTGGAACGTCTTATGAGGCTCTTGATTTGGCGGAAGATAGAGGAAGTTTTTCTAATCTTTTAAAAGATAATAATATTCCTTATCCAAAATTTGGAGTTGTTGAGTCTGCTGAACAGGCAATTGAGCTTTCCAAAGATTTGGGTTTCCCTTTGCTTGTTAGGCCTAGTTATGTTTTAGGCGGAATGAAAATGAAGATTGTTATTAATGAAGAAGACTTAGAGCATCATGTGGTAGATATTCTCAAAGATATGCCCGATAATCAAATTCTACTAGATCATTTTTTGGATGGAGCTATTGAAGCAGAAGCAGATGCTATTTGTGATGGTGACGATGTTAAAATTATTGGAATCATGCAACATATTGAGCCTGCTGGAATCCATTCGGGAGACTCTTACGCTCTTTTACCTCCTTACAATTTGGGGGATTTTATTATCCAACAAATTGAAGAATATACCCATACAATAGCAAAAGCTTTAAAAACAGTTGGACTTATAAATATTCAGTTTGCTATTAAAGATGATACTGTTTATATCATTGAAGCTAATCCTAGAGCTTCAAGAACAGTACCATTTATTGCAAAAGCATATAAAGAACCATATGTAAATTATGCCACCAAAGTAATGCTAGGCAAGAAGAAATTGAAAGACTTTGATTTTAAACCTGAAAAAAACGGTTATGCTATAAAAATTCCAGTTTTTTCATTTGATAAATTTCCAAATGTAAATAAAGAATTAGGCCCTGAAATGAAATCAACTGGAGAAGCAATAAGATTTATCAAAGACTTGAAAGATCCCTTCTTTAGAAAGATATATTCTGAAAGAAACCTTTACTTAAGTAAGTAAGTCTTAATTAATAATAAGTTATATTTTATAAATAAGCTTGTTATATTTGAATATATAAACTTTAATATGAATTATAATTTAAAAGAAAACTACCCTCATTTTGTGGCAGTTTTATTTTTTCTAATTGTATCTATTACTTATTTGTCGCCTGTTTTAAATGGTTATGCTTTAAAACAAGACGATATTGATAATCATAAGGGGGTAGCTAAAGAAATAAGAGACCATAGAGAAGAATATAATGAAGAGCCTTTGTGGACCAATTCTATGTTTGGAGGAATGCCAGCTACTCAAGTTTCAGTAAAACATGATGCAAATTTATTGAGTTACGCCCAAAAAATCATGTCTCTTGGTCTACCACATCCAATTAGCGTTCTTTTTTTATACTTATTAGGTTTCTACATACTTTGTATTTGTTTGAGTATAAAACCCTGGTTATCCATTGTGGGATCTATTATGTTTGGTTTAAGCTCTTTCTTTTTTATTAGTCTGTCGGTAGGTCATAATTCTAAAATAATGGCCATGGCGTTTATGCCAATGATACTTGGGGCATTTATTTATTCCTATAGGAAAAAAGCTATAGTAGGTTCCATATTAATGGCTTTGTTTCTTGGTCTTGAGTTGAAATCAAATCATGTTCAAATTACCTATTACACCTTTATGATTTTAATTCCCCTAGGGTTTAGTGAGCTAATTAGATTTTATAAAGCCAAAAGAATGCCTTCATTTTTTAAAACTACAGGTTTATTAGTTGTTGCAGGTTTATTGGCAGTAATGTGTAATTCTGGAAATTTATTTATGACTTATGACTATTTACCTGATTCACAAAGAGGTCCTTCCGAACTAACTTCAAATACCCTTGGGGATAATGCTAAAGCTAAAACTGGGGGCTTAGATATCAATTACATGACCAATTGGAGCTATGGAGTTGGAGAAAGTTTAAATTTTATAATTCCTAATGTTAAGGGAGGTGGCTCAGGTCCTTATTTGTTGGATGAAAATTTAATGGAAAATAATGATGTGAGCACTAGACTAAAGAATTTCGTCAAAGATGCTTATCAAAAAGGATGGACTATAAGTTCTTATTGGGGCAATCAGCCTTCAACTGCAGGTCCGGTCTATATTGGTGCTACAATATTTGTTTTATTTTTTCTTGGTCTTTTCTTTTTAAGTGATAGGATTAAGTGGCCTCTGTTAATTATACTATTAATTTCAATCTTTCTATCCTGGGGCCACAATTGGATGTTTCTAACCAAATTATTTGCCGATTTTTTCCCAGGTTATTCAAAATTTAGATCGGTTACTATGATTTTAGTCATTGCTGAACTAATCCTTCCTCTCTTAGGGATTTTATGGTTATTTCAGTTTGTAGAAAAAAAGTCAGATTTTTTGAATAAAGAAGTGGATTTAAAATTTACAAAAATTGGAAACTTAAATTTATTTTATATTCTATCCTCTGTTGTTGTCGTTTTCTTTTTGACTTTGGTAATAAGTCCTGATTTATTTCTAAATTTTACATCTCAAAATGAACAACAAATAATTAATCAATTATCTGTTATGGATCCTCAAACTGGATCTTATGTAAGTGAGTTAATAGATTTCAGAATCGGAATTCTTTCTCAAGATGCTCTACGTTCTTTAATTTTAATTTCCATTGTTTTAGTTTTACTTTTCTTATTTATAAAGAATAAAATATCTAAGCATATTTTAATTGTTTCTATAGGGTTGACAGTTTTGTTTGATATGTGGGGTGTTAGTAAAAGATATTTGAATAATAATGACCATTCAGATCTCGAAACACAGCTTACCAGAAAAAGTGGATTAAAGTATTGGCAAGATTATGATCTTAAGATATATCCACATTCTCCCAAAGCTGCTGATTTGGCAATAAGAGATTATGAAATTGCTCTAAATAACGATTTAAGGATAGATGTTCAAAACACCATGAGAGATGTTTTAAATGAGTTCGAGGACAGTGATTATAGAAATAGAATTGCTAATATTCAATCTTTTAAAGCTCTTAACTTAAACACCAATTATCGTGTTTTAGAAATGGGTAATCCTCTTAACACTGCTAGAACCTCTTTTCTTCATAAATCTATCGGAGGATATTCAGCAGTTAAAGTTAAGCGAGTTCAAGAGCTTATTGATTTTTATTTTCAAAAAGAGTATAATAATTTGAATAATTCTTTAAAGAGCAATCAGTTTGATTTACTTAAGTCAAATCACTTTTTTAATATGCTAAATACAAAGTATTATATTTTTAATACAGATGGAAATGCTGTTGTAGATTTTGTGAATCCAAATAGAGACAAGACACCAGGCGTTTTAAAAAATCCATATGCTTTAGGAAATGCTTGGACAGTCAAAGAAATTAAATGGGTCCCCAATGCTGATGCAGAAATTTCTTTTTTAAACGATTCCTCTTTCGACCCATCCAACATTGCTGTAATTGATGAAAAATATAGAGAAATAATTGAAGATATTTCCATGTCAGGTAATTCTAAAGTTAATCTCTTAAGCTATAGAGCAAATCAATTAGAATACGAGATTCAATCTGAGTCTGAAGAGTTAATTGTTTTTTCTGAAGTTTTTTATGACAAAGGATGGAAAGCATTTGTAGACGGAGTTGAAACACCTCATGTTAGAATAAATTATGTTTTAAGAGGTTTGAAAGTTAGTCCTGGAACTCACCAAATATTATTTAAGTACGATTTGCCAATTTTTAAGTATGCTTCTGTAATTTCATTTTCAAGTTCAATTATTGTTCTTCTTTTAGTTTTATTAATGTTGTTTTTTAAATTAAAGGAAAGACAATTCCCAGAAATATGAAAAAGGTTTTGGTCATCACTTACTATTGGCCACCTAGCGGTGGAGCAGGAGTTCAACGATGGGTTAAGTTTATAAAGTATTTTAAAAATCAAAATATTGATCCTTATATAATAAGTGTAGATCCAGATTTTGCTTCTTACCCAGTAATTGATAAATCATTAATAAACGATATACCTGAAAATACCAATGTTTATTTAACTAAAACAAATGAACCATACTCTATTTACAAGAAAATTAATAATAACCAAACTCCTTATGCTGGTTTTGCCAATGAAGGAAGGCCTAATTTTTTGCAAAAAATAGCAAGGTTTGTAAGAGGAAATTTTTTTATTCCAGACTCTAGAAAAGGTTGGAATGATTTCGCTTACAAGAAGGCTGTTAAAGTATTAGAGAAAGAAAATATTGATACCGTAATTACTACAAGTCCTCCACATTCTACCCAACTTATTGGCTTAAAACTAAAAGAAACACTAAATATTAAATGGATAGCAGACCTAAGAGATCCCTGGACAGATATATATTATTATAAATCCATGCTTCATACAAAATGGGCAAAGCGAAAAGACTTAAATTACGAAAAAGCAGTAATTGAAAAATCCGATAAAATAGTGGTAGTTAGTGATTCTATCAAACAACTATTAATTAATAAATCTAATTTAATTCAAGAATCAAAAATTCACGTAATCCCAAACGGCTTTGACGAGGAAGATTTTTCAGTTTCATCAACTAATAAAAACAATAAATTTTTACTTTCCTATGTTGGAACCATTACCAAGGATTATCCACTAGACTCCATTAAAAAGTCAATTACCAATCTAAATATTAATCTTGAATTTACTGGTAAAGCTGACCATCCAACCAAACATTTACTAAACGAAATTGCTGTTTTTAATAATCATGTGAAACACAAAGAATCCATTAATCTTTTATTAGCTAGCGATATGCTCCTTCTAGTTATTCCTAAAATAGCTAATAACAAGGGAATATTAACAGGAAAACTTTTTGAATATTTAGGGGCTAGAAAGCCAATTTTATGCATTGGTCCAACTGATGGCGATGCCGCTAAAATTATTAAGGAATGTAAAGCGGGAAAAATATTTGATTACTCAGATGAAAATGGGATATATGAATTTATAGAAACTTGTATGTCAAATGAATTTATATTTGAAAACAAAAATTATCTAAATTACTCTAGAAGAAATCTTACAAAAACCCTATCAAAAATTTTAAATGATAAGGTAAATAATGAAAAATTGTAATGATAAATTTTGACGATACTAAAGCTGTATTTACCCATAAGTCCAACTTTGAACTAAGAAAATCATATTATCTTTTTTCAATCCTCCAACATTCTCTTCTAGTTAAAATTGGAAGTTTATTATTGAAAATTTCATTTTTTTTAAGATTACCTATTAAAAAACTTATAAAAATTACCATTTTTAATCAGTTTTGTGGAGGAGAGAATATCCAAGATTGTTCCAATAGAATTAATGAGCTTTATGAATTTGGAATAGGAACTATTTTAGATTATTCAGTTGAGGGGAAAGAAAACGAGTCTGATTTTGAAAAAACAAAAGAAGAAATAATTCAAACTATTCTTTTTTCATCAAAGAACAGTAAAATTCCATTTACTGTCTTTAAAATTACCGGTTTAGGGAAATCATCTTTAATTAAAAAAGCAAGTCTAGATTTTCAAAGTCTTGAAGATAACGAGCTTGTAGAACTAAACTTAGTTGCTATTAGAGTGGATGAGATTTGTCGAGTTGCAAGTGAAAATAGAGTTTCTGTTTTTGTAGACGCTGAAGACAGTTGGTACCAAGATTATATTGATAAAGTGGTAGAAAGTATGATTTTTAAATACAATAATGAATTTTCCATTGTCTATAATACTATTCAGCTTTACCGACACGACAGACTCCAATATATGAAAGATTTAATTTCAAGATGTAACTCAAATGGTAAGAAAATAGGTCTAAAATTAGTTCGTGGTGCCTACATGGAAAAAGAACGAGAGCAAGCATTTAAAAAAAACTATCCTGACCCAATTCAAAAAGATAAACAAGCAACCGATAATGACTTTACTAAGGCTGTAGAGTTTTGTATTGAAAATATTGAGACTGTAAGTCTTTGTGCAGGAACCCACAACGAAAAAAGTGTTTTACATTTAACTAGTCTCATGCAAAAAAAGGCTTTTAAAAAAAACGATTCTAGAATTTGGTTTGCCCAACTCCTTGGCATGAGTGACCATATAAGCTTTAATCTTTCAAAAGAAGGATACAATGTTGCTAAATATGTTCCATACGGCCCTATAAAAGAAGTTATTCCTTACCTAATAAGAAGAGCAGAGGAGAACACTTCAGTTTCCGGACAAACCGGTAGAGAACTTTCTTTAATTAAAATTGAAGTAGAAAGAAGAAATTAGTCTAAGTATCGCATTGGTACTTTAGTCCCTTTTATAATTTTAGAGTAAACTCTAATAGAACCCACAAGAATTTCAGCTTCTACATAAATTGGGATTCTATTCGCATCGTCACTCACAAAAACATCCATAGTTTCATTGGCTTTGAAAATAGTTCCTTCAATTAGGTTAATTTGAAAGTGGATACAATCAATAGATTTTTTATTTTGATTTGTCACCTTATTTTTTCCTTTGTAAATAATATTTATGTTTTCATATACTTGTTTATCTAAAACTATATTTAATGGAATGGTATCGTCTTTTTGGTATTTACCAAAGTTTATTGCTCTAGAAAAATATACAGAGCTCATAATGTCAAAACTGCAATTAATTATATCTAAAGTGTCTTTTTTAGATTCTTTATTCTTGAAATCTAATATATAAGCTAGATTTCTATCATAGTCAAAATCATACTCATAGTCTAGCTTAAAATCACCTTCTCTTACTCTTCTTGTAAAGTGAACTGGAAGAGAGGTTTTTTTTGAAATAAAGGATGCATATTTATCTCTCACTTTAAAAAACCAGTCATAGTTTTTCAAGGTCCTTCCTTTTCCCTCCAAATATAGACATGGTTGATTATTATATATCGAATCTTCTACTTTAAACCTTACTTTTCCAGCAGAGACCCATGTTTTACTCATTAAATATTCAATATCATATATAACTTCTTCACCCGCTATAAATGGAAGCTCATTGGATATACAGGTTGATTGGGCCGATAAATCAAAGACTAATAAAACAAATAAAAATTTAAATAAACTATTCAGCTGTTTTATTAACAAAAGCAGTTATTTTAAGAATTGTATTTTCAGGGGAAGTATTTGCAGAAACTGTAACAGTTTTGGTTTGCTTGCTACCAGCTTGACCTTTAGATGGTCTAAATACAACTTCAATTTCACTACTTTCACCAGGAAGAATTGGTTCTTTTGGCCAGTTAGGGACAGTGCATCCACATGATCCCTTTGCATTTGAGATTTTAAGCGGTTCGCTTCCAGAATTTTTAAATTTAAAAGAATATTTATTTTCAGAATTAACATCTACTTTTCCAAATTCGTGAAGATCGGTTGCAAATTTAATAGCTGTTTTAGGTAATTTAGAAGAACCATCCATTGTAGGAGTAAATGGATTTTCTCGCATGTTTTTTTCTATATTCTCTATCTTGCTTTTGGCTGCAGGATCCGGAGATATGTATGTTTTATTTGGTGATTTAGTGAAAGTATCCTCATTATCAGTTGTTGAAGTTAGACTGTAAAGAGAGATAAAAAATGCAACTAAAGAAATTGCAATTGCTATATTAGACTTGTCGTTCATAACTAAATTTTAGTTTGCTAAATTATAAAACCCTTTGTTATCTTTCAAAATTTCAAGAGATTTTTGTAATGGAGCATTTAATTCATTGATAATTTCATAAAATCTTTTGTAATCAAATAAGTCTTGAGCAATATTTGCTTTTAGTCTAATCTCAATTGTTTTTTTAGAATCTTCAAATTGAGGTTTATTAAATTCTACTCCTTCTTTTTTTGCAAAATTTATTAATTCAGTAGTTATGCTTTTGCTATTAAAATCCTTTTTATACTTTTCAAAATTTGTATATTTTTTTTCTAGAGAAGCTCTATTTTTATTTACCCAATACAATGCGAATTGATTAAATATTCCTTTTCTAATAAGTTTACTAAAATAATCACTAGTTCCAGTTGTGTCTAGTGGCACGAAATAATCTGGCACAATACCACCCCCACCATAGACTATTCTATTTTTTAAAAGAGTTGAGAACTCTTCGTTCTTATTATTTTTTATGCTGTCTTTGTTAAAAGATTCTCCAGATTTATACCTGCTATATTTTTCCTTTCTGTAGGCCATAGATCCTTTGTTGTAAGGTTTCTGGATGCATCTCCCACTAGGAGTGTAATATTTAGAGGTTGTAATTCTTACTTGGGTTCCATCTGGTAATTGAATTGGCTTTTGAACAAGTCCTTTTCCAAATGTTCTTCTTCCCACAATTAATCCTCTGTCCCAGTCTTGTATTGCACCACTTACAATTTCACTTGCACTTGCACTACTTTCATTAACTAGAATAATAACCTTTCCTTTTTCAAGTAACCCTGTTTTATTTCCTGCATATGTTTTTTCTGGAAATTTTCTCCCTTTAGTAGAAACAATTTTTCTATACCCTGGTAAAATTTCATCAGATAGATCAACCGCTGTCTTCAGATATCCTCCTCCATTGTTTTGTAAATCAAGAACAAGATTTTCCATTCCTTTACTTTGTAACTTGAATACCGCAGTTTTAATTTCATTTATACTTGTTGAGGAAAAATTGTTGAGTTTAATATATCCAGTATTGTCATTAACCATGTACGAAGCATCTACGCTATAAATTGGGATTTTATCTCTTATAATTTCAAAATCTAAAATCTCTTTATTTGTTCCTCGTACTACACCAATTTTAACTTTTGTTCCTTTTGCACCAAGAAGTCTATCTCTAACTCCTTTATTTTTAATTCCATTACCTGCAACTAATTCATTTTTTATTTTAATAATTTTATCACCTGCCATCAGACCTACTTTTTCTGAGGGTCCACCAGGTATAGCTTGGACAATTAAAATAGTATCTTTAAATATTTGGAATCTAATTCCAACACCAGTAAATGACCCTTTTAATGGGGCGTTCATATCGTGAATGTCTTTCAAAGATATGTAAGTAGAATGCGGATCTAATTGTTCCAGCATATACCTTATTGCATGTTCCGTTATCAGGGAATTATCAACAGAGTCAGGATACATGAGGTCGAAAAATTCAATTCCTTGAAAATAGTTGTGGATGGTGTTTTTTAAATTAGAGTTATTATTAGGAATTGGTATGATACTTGAATTTGGTATTTTTTTTCTAACCACATCAAGCTTTAAAGTGTCTTTATCTCTGACTAATTTAACCTCACATTTTGAATTTTTTTCACCGCACAACACCTTATTGAATTCAGAATAATAGTAAAACTCTTTTAAATTATTGTTATTAATTTCTAGAACTTGATCATTTTTTTTAATGTTTGATATTTCTGCACCACTGCCTTTAAACACACTATCAACAAGAATTTTTCCTTTTTTGAATTTAATTGTAAAACCAAGAGAGGTTTTTTCAGATGGTGTTATACCAAGCGTTTCAAATATAGAGTCAGGTTGGTAAAGTGCCATTGGTCTTAGGTAATTATACATTCCTAGAACTAAATCACTTTGCAGTTTATTTTCATCCACCTCCTCTACATACATTTGTTCAATAAGAAACAATAACCTTTGAATTTTGACATCTGTAGATCTAGATTCTAAATTCTGCCCAAGAATATTAAAAGCTAAAACGGTTAGTATAGATAATATAATATGTCTAGTTGGCAATTTCTTTATGAATTATAATTTTCTATTCTGTTAAATTAGCTTAATTCAAACAAAAAAAGGTATATGTTAAAATTTATTTTTTGTGTAGGTATAAAATTGATTTACTCTCAAAAAAAGAATCTTCAAAATAATTAATAATTTTCTCGATTTTAAAATTGTACCGTTTAGAGACTTTTTGAATTTCTTCTTTCAAATCACCACCTTTTAAATAAATAATTCCATTTTGAATTTCATTTTTATTTGATTTTGCAATGTTTTGTTCTACCCAAGGACAAAATCTCTCAAGTTGGGTTACTGCTCTACTAACTATAAAGTCAAATTTCTCAGAAATATTTTCAGCTCTTTCAATTTTTGATTTAACATTTTTTATTTCCAAATCCTCAATAATTTGGTCAACAACCTTTATTTTTTTGCCAATTGAATCAACCAATGTAAATGAAGTGTCCTTAAAATATATCGCTAATGGAATGCCAGGAAAACCACCGCCAGTTCCTACATCTAATATTTTTGTGTATTTTTTAAAATCAATAAATTTAGCTATGGCTAATGAATGTAACACATGTCTTGTATAAAAGTTTTCTGTATCTTTTCTGCTAATAACATTAATTTTAGAATTCCAATCTAGATAAAGATCTTTAAGAGTTTCAAATTGATGCATTTGATTTTGATCTAAGTTTGGAAAATAATATTGAATTATTTTTGCGGAATCAAATTGTTTCAAAGCTGTGTTTCATTATGTTGTACAGAAATTCTCTTGCTCTAAAGAGTTGAGCTTTAACTGTTCCTAATGGTAGATTTAGCTCTATAGATATTTCCTCGTAGCTCATTTCTTTAAAATACCTCATTTCAACTAAGATTTCGTATCTAGGTTTTAATTTTTTCACATACTGTCTCATTAATTGTATTTTCTGCTCATTCATAGCTATTTGCTCAGGAGTCATTCCGTCACTTTTTATTTCGAACATATATTCCTCTCCGTCATTATTGGAGACAAGATTATCTATAGACATTACGTTTTTCTTCTTTTTTCTAAGAAAATCGATACAATTATTTGTTGCAATTTTAAATAGCCAAGTACTAAATGCAAAATTTGGAGTGTATTGGTTTAATCTGTTGAATGCTTTCCCAAATGCCTCTAATGTTAAATCTTCTGCATCATCATTATTATTAACCATCTTTAATAACATATAGTATATTGGATCTTTATACTTATCCATTAAATCAGAAAATGCTTGTTGGTCTTTGTTATTGGTCGCTCTTAGGACTAATTCATAATCTTTTTGAGCCTTTTCCGAAAGGTGTGATAACGATTTTTCTTTCTCCATTAAAGTCTAATTCTTCTATTTATTTGAAAGATAGGATGACAAAATAGTAAGATGATTTCATAAATTGGGAATGCCCAAAGAAGATCTTTGCACATCATAATCTTGAAAGCTTTGAAATTTATAGCTATTATTAATAAATACCTTACTGTAAAGAGAAGTAGACCAATCTTAATATAATTAATTGAAAAGAGTGAAAATATTACTGAAAAGTAGAAGGCTAATGCACTTAAATATTGCATACCTAATAAAATTTTGTGCTTTTTCTTGTATTTAAAATTTGTAGTATGGTGTCTTCTTTTTTGATAAACCCAGTTTTTAAATTCTTTTTTGGGCTTTGATATTGTCATGCTTTTAGAATTAAATATGACTTGGGTGTTGCTTATATTGGATGCTTGATTAACAAATAGATCATCATCTCCAGACTCTACATGGTAATGGGATTTAAATCCATCGTTTAAGTAATAAACATCCTGGTGGTAAGCTAAATTCCTGCCAACGCCCATGTAGGCTAATTTTGCTTTTGCATATCCTAAAGAGTTTATTGCTATTTGAACTGTGTCAAATCTTATAATTTTATTTAAAAATCCTTTTTCTTTTTCGTATATGCCTACGCCAATTACTATTTGCTTTTCCTCTTGAAAGCCTTTACTCATTTCATTTATCCAATATTCTGACAAGGGATGACAGTCCGCATCTGTAAACAATAAATAGTTGTTTTTGGCCGCCTTTATCCCAATGGTAATTGCTAGTTTTTTTCCAAAATTATCGGTTTTATTATCGGGAATATCCACTATTTTAAGATGGGAGTACTGAGCTTTAAAATTGTTTAATATTTCAATACTATTATCCCAAGACCTGTCATTAACAACAATGACCTCAAAGTCATCGTATTTTTGATTAAGTATTAATGGAAGATTTTTTTTAAGGTTTTCATTTTCATTTCTTGCGCAAATAATTACGGTTATCCCTTTTTTCTCTACACTTTTATTTTCTTTGATAAAGGCTACTCTAGCGCTGAAATAAAACAAATAAAAACATTGAATTAAAAAACTTGCAACAAGAAAAATAAATCCAATTTCAAAATAGGTCATTTGTATTAAAACATTTAAAAATTAAAAGTATTGCTTAATTAAGATGTTCTATATTTGTTCTACAGCAGTTTATCCACAGTTTTATGAACTTTACTCTCTCAAAAAAAGATAAGAATTCAAATGCAAGGTCAGGTATTTTAAAAACTGACCATGGTGAGATAAAAACACCAATATTTATGCCTGTTGGGACTGCAGGAACGGTAAAATCAGTTTCCCAAAGAGATTTAGAAGATCAAATTAACGCACAAATAATTTTAGGCAATACATACCATTTATATTTAAGACCGGGTATTGAAACTCTAGAAAGTATAGGAGGATTACATAAATTTATTTCATGGGACAGACCTATCTTAACAGACTCTGGAGGATACCAAGTTTATAGTCTTTCCGGAAGAAGGAAAATTACTGAACAAGGGGTTAAATTTAAATCCCATATTGATGGATCTTCCCATTTTTTCACACCAGAAAACGTAATGGAAATTCAAAAATCAATTGGTGCAGATATTATAATGGCTTTTGACGAATGTACCCCATATCCATGCGATTATTCTTATGCTAAGGATTCTATGGAAATGACCCACCGTTGGCTAAAAAGATGTGTAGATGGGTTTAATTCAACTCCTTTTAAATACGATTATTCACAAGTTCTTTTTCCTATTGTTCAAGGAAGCACTTATTCAGATTTAAGAAAACAAAGTGCAGAATTAATTGCATCTTTTGATATGCCAGGCAATGCAATTGGCGGTCTTTCTGTTGGTGAGCCACATGATTTAATGTACAAACATACAGAAGAAGTTTGTGCTATTTTACCTGTTGATAAACCAAGGTATTTAATGGGGGTGGGAACACCATCTAATTTATTGGAATGTATTGCTTTGGGAATTGATATGTTTGATTGTGTTATGCCATCAAGAAATGCAAGAAATGGAATGTTATTTACAAGTGAGGGAATAATAAATATAAAAAATAAAAAATGGGAAAATGATTTTAATCCGATTGACCCCAATGGTTTTTCTAGTGTTGACAAACGTTATTCCAGATCCTATCTTAGACATTTATTTGTGTCAAAAGAAATGCTAGGTCCTCAAATTGCAAGTATCCATAATCTTTCTTTCTATTTGTGGCTAGTAAACGAATCTAGAATTAAAATTGAGGAAGGAACTTTTACGGAATGGAAAAATAAAATGGTTGTTAAACTCGTTGAAAGACTCTAAAGTAAAAAATGAAAAAATTAGATTGGTTTATTGTGAAAAAATTCCTTGGAACCTATGTTTTCATGATAGGTGTAGTTATGAGTATATCTATAATTTTTGATGTTTCAGAAAAATTGAAAGACTTTATTAATCCTGAAAACAACCTTACATTTTATAAAATAATTACTGAATACTACCCTTATTTCTTTATTCATTACGCAAATTTATTTTCCTCGTTAATTATCTTTCTATCTGTACTGTGGTTTACAAGTTTTATGGCTCAAAGATTAGAAATTGTTGCAATTTTAAGTAATGGGGTTAGTTTTTGGAGGTTTTCCAGACCCTATATTATTGCTTCTTCTTTTTTATTAGTTATTTCAGTTTTAATGAATCACTATGTTGCTCCTTATGCAAATAAGAATAGGTTGGATTTTGAAAATAAATTTACCAAATACAATGTAAATTTTAAAGATGTTCATTTGGAGGTTAGTGAAGGAACGATTGTTAGTTATCGTCAGTTTATAGGAAATACTACTACAGTTAGACGACTTTGGGTGGAGAATTGGAGAGAAAATGAAAATGGACAATGGGAGCTAGAAAGTGATATGCAAGTAGAGCGTGCTGAAGGAGATAGTGTATTGTACAACTGGAAGCTTAAAAATACTTTTATAAGAAAAATTGGCAAAATCAATGACGAACTTATCACCAGAAAAATAATTGATACAGTTCTGTCTTTTAACATAAGTGACCTTGGACAGCGTTCTGCAATTACCTATGCTATGACCACTCCAGAACTCATTAAATACAGAGAAAAAGAGGAAAATAAAGGAAACTCTATTGCTCAAATTGACATCAGTAGACACGAAAGAACAGCTTATCCATTTGCTGCATATATTTTAACAGTTATAGGAATTTCTGTAGCTTCTCGAAAATCAAGAGAGGGTGTTGGGAAGAATTTAGTTATAGGTCTTTGTTGCGGTCTGGTCTACGTCTTTTTTATGAAAATGACTACCGTTGCTGCAGTAAACATTGGTTGGAATACAATATTGGCAGTGTGGTTTCCAAATATTTTCTTTTCTGTAGTAGCTATCTTTTTGTTCTATAGAAGGTTAATCTCTTAGTGAATTATTTTTTTTAATCTTTTAAATCTTATTTTCTTGTTTCCTTTCTCCATGGAGATTTCATAATCTAATCCCTCAATATTTATTCTTCCTATGTAAAAAGGATTTGCAATTCTAAACCCACTAGACCTTGTCCAGTTTATCTTAATTTTTTTTAAGTTTTTCTCAATATCTTTTTCGTTTAATTGAAAATTCTCTAAGTCTGTAATAAATTCTTTGCTATACTTTTTTTTCAGTTTTTCTACAACTTTATAAAAGTTAAAATTATCCATATAAACATTGGTGTCTATATGATTGATAGATTGATTTCTGGTAAAGTTTTGATTATTAAAGGAAGTGATTCTACAAGTAGAATCATCAAATGAAATATCTATAGAAATAGTATCGTTGTTGCTTTCTAAGAAATAGTTTTTGGTATCGGTTTTGGTTTTACTTTTAGAGAAAAGTACATTGCCATTTATTACAACATCGAAAACTTTTTTAGAAAAACTCTCATTTAAATGTATGACTTTTGATTTTTCAATATTAATATTTATCGGATTGGCCAAAAGGAAATTTTTTATTTTGTTTTCAGGAAGCCAATCCCATTCTCTATCGCTGAAAAGAGAATAAACAAAAAACAGACCTAAAATAAAACCTACAAGGTAAAATTTAAGTCTGTTTAAAAAGTTCATTTAAATATCCCAATGGGGTGATTAATATCTATAATATTCTGGCTTGAATGGCCCTTCAACTTTAACACCAATGTATTCGGCTTGATCGTCTCTTAAAGTCTCTAGTTCTACACCAATTTTTGCAAGGTGCAGAAGGGCAACTTTTTCATCAAGGTGTTTTGGCAACATATAAACTTCATTTTTATAATTCTCACTATTTTTCCACAGCTCTAATTGTGCTAATGTTTGATTGGTAAATGAATTACTCATTACAAAAGATGGATGACCTGTAGCGCATCCCAAGTTAACTAGTCTTCCTTCCGCTAATAAGATAACATCTTTACCATTTATCGTATACATGTCTACTTGTGGTTTAATAGTAGTTTTTGTTGATCCATGGTTGTTATCAAGCCAAGCAACATCTATCTCGTTGTCAAAATGTCCGATATTACAAACAATAGTTTTGTCTTTCATCATTTCAAAATGCTTTCCTTTAATGATGTCTTTATTACCAGTTGCTGTAACCACTATATCTGCTTCGGCTACTGCATTTTCCATTTTCTTTACCTCAAAACCATCCATTGCAGCTTGAAGTGCGCAAATAGGATCAATTTCTGTGACTATTACTCTTGCTCCAGCACCTTGAAGAGAGGCTGCAGATCCTTTACCAACGTCTCCATAACCTGCAACAACAGCTACTTTACCAGCCATCATTACATCGGTAGATCTTCTTATAGCATCTACTAATGATTCTTTGCAACCGTACTTGTTGTCAAATTTCGATTTTGTTACAGAGTCATTTATATTAATTGCTGGCATTGGAAGTGTTCCATTCTTCATTCTTTCGTAAAGTCTGTGAACTCCAGTAGTTGTTTCTTCAGAAAGACCTCTGATATCTTTTACCAGTTCTGGATAGTTATCCAAAACCATATTTGTTAAATCTCCACCGTCATCTAAAATCATGTTCAATGGTTGGTTGTCTTCAAAGGCAAATAGAGTTTGTTCAATACACCAATCAAATTCTTGGTCATTCATTCCTTTCCAAGCAAACACTGGAATACCCTCTTTAGCAATAGCTGCTGCAGCATGATCTTGTGTTGAAAATATATTACATGAGGACCAAGTAACTTCTGCCCCTAAATCAATAAGGGTTTCTATAAGAACTGCAGTTTGAATAGTCATGTGAAGACATCCAGCTATTCTAGCTCCTTTAAGAGGGAATTCGCCTTTGTACTCTTCTCTTAAAGAAATTAACCCTGGCATTTCTGCTTCTGCTAATCTTATTTCTTTTCTTCCCCAGTCAGAAAGACTGATATCTTTTACTTTAAAATTTTCTTTTACTGAATTAGTCATGTTTAATATTTTTTTGGCAAATGTAGTTTTTAGACTTATAAAAAACAAGAGTAAATAACTTTGTCTAAGGTTTGTTGATTAAAATTAGAAATAACTTGTGAAACCCAGGTGAATTTTCCCTGTTCTGATTAGAAATGGATTGTCAATTTTTCTGCCCAAACCATAAATCAAGGTTAAAAGACCATTTGGCATAGAAATATTGGTTCCAAATCCAAAACTTTGAAAATAATCCTCCATCAAAAAATTATTGGTTTTACTTTCAGTCCAGGCAAAATCTGAGAAAAGAAAAACATTAGATTTCTCATCAATAAGATATCTAAATTCAAAATTTCCTAGGACAAATGAACTAACCCATATAGATTCTTCATCAAACCCTCTTATAGTTTTATAGCCGCCTATCCTAGTTAATTCATTTTCATAAAGAATATTATTTTGAATGGTAGATCCAGAAAGTTTAATTTTAAACGTAGTTCTTTTAAGTAAGCTCAGATAACTTGAAAAAGATAAATTCCCATTAAAATTTGGTGATTTTAGAATGTTATTGGCCACTGTGTCTATTGCATAAGTTTCTTTCCATCCATAAGCAATTTCACTTTTAATTTTAAATCCTTTTCTAGGGTTGAATGGATTGTCTAGTTTTTTAAAATTGGTTACAAACCCAAAGCTATTAACAGATGTGGAGCTATATTCATCTTCTAAGAGGTTGGTAGAATTATTGTTTGTAAATAAAAAGCCATTAGAAAAATTGGAGTTGGATTTATAATTAATTATCAGCTTTGAATTAAAATTAAAAAACGAACTGTCTTTCTTAATCATATCTAGTCCTCCTTGAACTTCGAAATTTGTATTAAATAGAAATGGATAACTAAGCTCAGCAATAAGATTTTGTGAAGAGTTGAACATTCTTCTCCAATTAAATTTAAGTACTTCACCATAGCTCAAAGCATTTTGAAAATTTAGAGCTACATTTCCTGTAAATTGTACAGTTTCATTTTCTCCAGGTTGAATGCCAACAAGGCCATTTATACTATTTTTGGACTGTGGTTTAAAGTAAGTATATATGGATGCTTTGTTGTCAATAAACTCATATGCTGGCGGTCTTATTTCTTCAATAAATCCTGTGTTTTTAATATTTTCACTGATTTTATAAATCTTATTTAGTTCAAATAGGTCTCCATTTCTAATGTCTGTAAATTTATATACAAGTTGTAGTTCTTTTTTAGTGATTTCTGGATTTATAATAGAATCAATTTTTACCAAAGGTCCAGAGATTAAATTACATATTAAATTAATTTTTGAGTTTATAATTTCACTCTTTTCGAATTCAAATTCGGCAAATGGAAATCCATTGTTATTCATCAGAACAATCCATTTTTTTATTTTCTCAGAAAAATCATTGGCATTAAAATAAGTTTTATCACTAATAAAATCCTCTCTTAGTTTAAGCGATAAAGAATTTGGTGAATTTACTTTTATACTGTTTAATGAAATTAGATTTCCAGTCTGTAAATAGATTTTTAATTTTTGATTTTTTAGATTTATCGAGTCAACATTACAAGTAAAATATCCACTTTCAATTTCTGAAAGCAAAATATTATTTACTAGTTCTCTAACTCTGTTAGAATTAATTTTTTCGGCTTTAAAAAGCTCAAGATTCTTATAAATTTCTAAGAAATTTACTTGTTGTCCAAAAAATAATATTGGAAAAAAAAAGATGAATACTATTGTTTTCTTTAAACCCATTCTTACCAAATAATTTCTTTTAAATGGTTCGATTTTAAAAACTCATTTGCCTTAGAAAAATGTTTACAACCAAAAAAACCTCTATATGCTGAAAGAGGGGATGGGTGTGGTGCTTTTAAAATAAGATGCTTTTTAAAATCTATTAAAATTTCCTTTTTCTGGGCGTAATTCCCCCATAAAATAAAAACAACTTTATTTTTCAATAACGAAATTTCTTTTAAGATATTATTGGTAAATAAATCCCATCCTAAATTACTATGAGAGTTTGCTGTTCCTAACTTTACAGTCAATGAGGAATTTAATAAAAGAACTCCTTGTTTTGCCCAAAATTCAAGATTTTTTTTGGTTTGCGTATGGTGATTTAAGTCGTTTTTAATTTCTTTAAAAATATTTCTTAAAGAGGGTGGGGTCTTTTGATTTTCATTGACTGCAAATGCAAGTCCGTTTGCTTGGTCATTGCCATGGTAGGGGTCTTGGCCTAAGATTACTATTTTTAAATCAGTAAAGTTTGTTTTTTCAAATGCTTTGAAGATATTTTCTTTTTTTGGACATAGTAACTTATTAGAGCTGCAATTATTTACTTCACTATTTATTTTTTGAAAATATTTTTTAGAAAACTCTTTTTCAAATATGGATATCCATTCTCTATGTAATTGTTTTGTATTCAATTTGTTATTAATTCTCCTTCAATTAAATAAAAATCATTTGATTTTATTGTTGGTATGTCTTTTTTAATAATTTTGTTAATAGCTATTACGAAAAAATCATGAAAAAATTATTCACTTACACATTTGCAATTATAGTTTTGTCCTCTTTGTCTTCTTGTTTTGTATTCCAACCACCACAGAAAACATGTCCAGCTTACAGTTTAAATGCTCAAGAGGATAACCATAAAGAGTTAATTACATTGCAAGATAAAAAAACTAAAAAAGCCAACTTTTAATTAAAGTACTTTATTTGTTTTAAACTTTCCTTTAAACAATTCTTTTTATTCTACATTTTCTTTATTTTTGTTATTGATGTATAGAATAGCAACCCTTTCATTAATATTATTATTTCAGACTTTTTTAATTTCTGTTTTTTCTCAGGTACCTGTTAATGAAAAGTTGATGGTGAGAATTTCTAAAGAAATTTGGTTGGGAGGTACTGTTCATTCTAGCGGTTTTGCATTGAACTATGGTACGTCTAAGTTTAAAACCTACAAGAAAAAATCTTTAATTAATGTAGATCTAGTAAGCATCAACCACGATAAAGAGTATAAAATATTTGGATCTTTCGATGAAAATGCGAAGAAATTTATTTTTGGCAAGTTAAACTCTCTTTACACTGTAAGATTGGGTTTCGGAAATAGAAAAATTTTATATGAAAAACTAAGAGAAAAT
This sequence comes from Flavobacteriales bacterium, assembly GCA_016780365.1. Classification (GTDB taxonomy): domain Bacteria; phylum Bacteroidota; class Bacteroidia; order Flavobacteriales_D; family Parvicellaceae; genus MED-G20. The sequence goes on along the minus strand of JADHMB010000004.1, from coordinate 59,766 downwards.
GGTTTACAGATTACAATGAATTACACAGTAGGGCCATCCTTAGGCCTAGTGAAACCAGTTTTTTTAGAAGTTTTTAAATACGATTTTTCAGGAAGAATTGCAGGAATTGCAACAGAAAGATACGATCCTGAATTACATAACTTTTATAATATTTATGGCAGAGCTTCTTGGGCAGCTGGTTTAATGGAAACAAAAATAAATCCAGGTATGTTTTTTAAGTTGGGACTTGATTTTGATTATTCAAGTAATCGAGAAATCATAAATTCTTTGGAGGTTGGGGTTTGTCTTGATGTCTTTTCTAAACCTATAATTTTAATGGTAGAAAATAACAACTACAGATTTTATCCTAGTGTATATATTAATTGTTCTATCGGAAATAAATTTTATTAATGAGTGTTGATACTGCTGTGAAAACTAAAAAGCCGAAATGGCTTAAAGTAAAATTACCTACTGGGGAATCTTATAAAAATGTAAGAAACCTTGTTACCGAACATAAACTTCACACAATATGTGAAAGTGGGAATTGTCCAAACATGGGTGAATGTTGGGGTGCTGGTACAGCTACTTTTATGATTTTGGGTAATGTTTGTACAAGATCTTGTGGTTTTTGTGCAGTTGCTACAGGAAAACCCGAAGCTGTAGATGTTTTTGAGCCTGGAAGAGTGGCTAATTCAGTTAAATTGATGAAAGTTAAGCATGCGGTAATTACTTCTGTTGACCGTGACGACTTACCAGATGGAGGTTCCAATATTTGGGTAAGTACTGTCAAAGCAATTCGAAGACAATCTCCTACTACTACGTTAGAGACTTTAATTCCGGATTTTGCTGGAATTTGGGAAAACTTGAATAACATAATTGAAGTTGCTCCAGAAATTGTTTCTCATAATATTGAAACTGTTAGAAGACTAACAAAAACAATTAGAGTACAAGCAAAATACAACAGAAGTTTAGAGCTTTTGTTACGTCTTAAACAAGGAGGGATGAAAACGAAGTCTGGCTTAATGCTGGGATTAGGAGAGACAGAAGAAGAAGTTTTTGAAACTCTTGAAGATTTAAGATCTGTGAAAGTTGATATTGTAACTATAGGTCAGTATTTACAACCAACACCAAAACATGCACCTGTTGAAGAATTTATAACACCAGAGCAGTTTGCAAAATATAAAGAATTTGGTCTAAAAGCGGGGTTTAGGTTTGTTGAAAGTGGTCCTTTGGTTAGGTCTAGTTATCACGCTGAAAAACACTTATTTTAAATTGTTTAATTTATTTTTAATAAAATTCATTCAACAACTGCTTGAATAATTTAATAATTTGTATCTTTGAAGTAGTTAAATAAATATCCATGAAAAAAATAGTTTTATATCTGTTAATGTTTTTAGGAGTTGTAATATCTTTCTACTCCTTGTCAAAAAACGATAATAATATTTCTAGAAAATATTCTTTTAAAGAAATTTCAGATTCCAAAGCTTTTGCTGGTGCTAAGGGTGCCCAAGAGTATGCAGAATTAATGTATAAGGATGTTGTTACTGGAAAAGTTGAATTAGCCAAATTGGCAGCTGCGAAAGATCAAGTTCTTCAAAGAATGCAGTCCAGATCTACCAATTTAAGTTTTGTTGAAGAAGGACCTGATAATGTCGGTGGAAGAACAAGAGGAATAGCTATTCACCCAAATGACGATAATGTAATGTATGCAGGCTCTGTTTCTGGAGGTCTTTTCAAAACAGTAAATGGTGGTTCAAATTGGACTAGAGTCCAAGAATTCGACAATACTATGGTAAACAGTGCAGGTGGTGTAGGATCACTTGGTATTTCATCTATTGCTTTTTCTGATAATGGTAATATGTTGTACGTTGCTACTGGAGGTTCAAGATTTGGTGAAGGCCTTATAGACGGAGATGGTGTTTGGGTAAGTTCCAATATTAACACCAGTTCACCAACCTTTAATCAAATTCCAGGTACTGACAACAAAGATATTTTAAAAGTGGTTACCAACCCGAACGATCCTAATGGCGCTTATTTTGTTGGAATGGGTGTTGGATTAAATAAAATTGAACAGGGAATGAATGTCATCCCTGAAGCTAATACTATTTCTGGAATTCCGACCAATGCTACAATTGGTGACTTGAAGGTTTCAGAAGATGGACAAGTTATGATTTTAGGCTTAGATCAAGGTGGAATAAGATCGTGGATTAGCCAAGATGGAGGTCTTAATTGGACAGATTTACATTCTAACGGTGAATTATCAGGAACTGGTACAATTAGAGGAGAATATGCTATTTCTAAGAATAAAAATGATGCTAATAATTATACTCTATATGCCTTATTTGCATCCTCTGCCGGTACTCTTGGAGGAGTTTATAGATCAGTAGATAATGGTACTACATGGTATCAAATAGCTCCAGGTGCTACAGGAAACTTCACTCCTTTAACGGGAAGAAGTGGTCAAGGTAATTATGATTTGGTTGTTACATCAAGACCTGACGGTGAAGAATGTATAATTGGTGGAATCGATTTATGGTCATGGGTACATACTCCAAATTCTGCAGACCCAGAAAATGGCCAATGGTATGCAGTTTCAGCTTGGTATGTAGACCCTTCTGTGCCTATTTATATTCATGCCGACAACCATCGTCTTTTATGGAAGAATGATTATACATTATTTGTTGGCAACGATGGTGGTGTTCAGGTTAGAACTGGAGGATCCGGTACCAACCAATTTGGTTCTGTAATTAATAAAGGATACAATGTAACTCAGTTTTACTCTATGGCTTTTGGAGGAAATGGTTCTGTAATTGCTGGATCTCAAGATAATGGTACTCAGTACAAAGATAACTCCATGCCATGGTCTAAGGAATTTGCGCAAGTTTCTGGAGGAGACGGTTTCGAATGTGAAGTTTCCTATTTAAATAGTAATGCATTTGTAACTACGGTATACAATGGTTCTATCTCTAGATCTAGTGATGGAGGAACTACTAGCCAATCCGTTCCTGCACCATGTACAGGAATTGTTGGTGAGAACTGTGGTCCTTTTTACAATGCTATTGCGCTTATGGAAAATCCTGAGGATTTAAATACTAAAGATTCTGTAGAATATGTTCCTAGTGAGGATAAATTAAGTGGTGATACTATTACCTACTACAGTAAATCATTTGGCATTCCTATCAAACATGTTCTAACTCAAAACTTAAATGTATACGATACAATGAATATCGTAGGAACTGATACATTTGTAACTGTCACTGGTGCTGATACTCTTACTCTACCTGACTATGTTCAATCTTATTTTATAACACAAAATGATGCTTCAGTTTACGTTACTAGAGATATGATGAGATATACTACTGTTCCTGAATGGTGGAGAATTTATAATTTATCAAGTTCAATAAGAAGTTTTGAAATTTCACATGATATGAACTATGCATGGTGTGGTTCTTACAATGGAAGTCTTGTTAGAATCACAGGTCTTGGAAATGCTTATTCAAAGCAAGAAGCTGATATTGCTTACAGACCTTCAGCAACTGATACTTTGATAGAAATTGCAACTGGTAATTTTATTACTGGTTCTTTAGTGAATCAAATTAATTTTGCTCAGGATGGAAATCTATATACAAAACAAAATGGTTCAGAAATTTCATACAAAGTTCACTACGAAAGTGTATCCAATTTCCCAGGAACTATAACTGACATTTCTGTGGATCCAAATAATCCAGACAATGTATGTGTAGTTACTTCAGGAACATCAACCAATCATGTTTATTATTCAACAAATGCTACGTCTTCCAATCCATCTTTTAATTCTATTGACGGTGATTTACCAGATATGCCAGTTTTTGGATGTATTGTTGAAAGAGATCCTACTACAGATGTTATTATAATAGGAACTACATACGGAGTTTTCTCAACTGATAATATTGCTGGGTCTAGTACAAATTGGGTTTCTAATAATACAGAGATTGGGACTATTCCAGTTTACGACATTTGTCAACAGTGGAGAGATTGGGAAGATCCAATGGAAGGTGGATACAGACAAGTAAATAATCCTGGAGCTATTTATGCTTGTACTTATGGAAGAGGAGTTTGGAGAGCTGATAATTTACTTTCATTATCTGAACCAATTGTTCAAAATGAAGTTTCTAAAAATATATCTTCTAGTAAAATTTACCCTAATCCTGTAGTTCAAAATGCAAATATTTCATTTGATCTAAATAGTTCTAGTCTTGTAAATATTTCAATTTATAATTTGAATGGTAGTTTAGTAAAAACATTATATAATAATGTTAGAATGAATAAAGGAAATAATAGTTCTCCAATAAATGCTTCTGAATTATCAATGGGTACTTACTTAGTTGTTGTTAAAGCTGGTGAAGAACAAGAAGTAGTCAAATTTATCAAGTACTAAAATTTATCAAAATATTATTTAAAAAAAAGGCCCTGAATTAACAGGGTCTTTTTACATTTACAAAAAAATTACAATGGGCAAAGTTAAAATAGGAATAAACGGTTTTGGAAGAATAGGTAGAATGGTCTTTAGATCATGTCTGAAAAGAGATAATGTTGAAGTTGTTGCGATCAATGATTTACTAGATATAGAGCATTTGGCTTATTTACTAAAATACGATTCAGTGCACGGTGTTTGCGATGCAGAAATTTCTGTTAAAAATAATCAATTGTATGTAAATGGAAGGCATATAAGAATTACTGCCGAACGTGATCCCAAACTGCTCAAATGGAATGAAGTTGAAGTAGATGTGGCTGTAGAATGTACAGGTATATTTACAACTTTGGAACTTGCTCAGTACCACATTGACGGAGGAGCAAGAAAAGTAGCTATTTCTGCACCTTCAAAAGATGCTCCTATGTTTGTAATGGGTGTTAACCATAAGGACATTAAACCATCTGATTTAATTGTCTCTAACGCATCTTGTACAACCAATTGTTTAGCTCCACTCGCTAAAGTATTAAATGATGCATATGGAATAGATGAAGCTTTAATGACTACAGTTCATGCAGCAACTGCTACTCAATTTGTTGTAGACGGTCCATCAAAAAAAGATTATAGAGGAGGAAGAAGCTCCTTGGTTAATATTATCCCAGCTTCTACAGGAGCTGCTAAGGCTGTAACCAAGGTTATCCCAAGTCTTGTAGGTAAAATTACTGGAATGGCTTTTAGAGTACCAACAGCAAATGTGTCTGTGGTTGACCTTACAGTTAAGCTAAGTAAAAATACTTCATATGATCATGTAATGGAGACATTAAAAAAAGCTTCTGAAAATGAGCTCAGTGGAATTTTAGGATATACAGAAGAGCTAATTGTTTCCCAAGATTTTATTGGAGATGCTAGAACTTCTATTGTAGATGCAAAAGCGGGTATCCAACTTAATGAATCTTTTTACAAAATTATTAGTTGGTATGATAACGAAGCTGGTTATTCTAATAAACTTATTGATCTTTCTGCTCTTATAAGCAGTATGTAATTTATTCTACTTAAATTTCTTAAGTTCGGTGGTTTTTCCATTGTAAACCGCATAGGTGAAGTGATTTATCCAATCACCTAGATTTATATATATACAATCTTTATCTAATTTGTGCTCTATAGGAAAATGTCTATGACCAAAAATAAAGTAATTAATGTCTTTATTTTTTTGATATTCCTCTTTACTAAATTGAATTAACCATTCCTTTTCTTCGCCAAGAAACGAAGGACTTCCTCCTTTTTCATTCTCTCTGCTTTTCCTAGACCAATACCTTGCTAATGAAAAACTTAAATTGGGATGAATTTTAGAAAATAGCCATTGACAAAACGGGTTGGTAAAAAACTTTTTTACGAACTTATATTTATTGTCACCTGGTCCAAGTCCGTCTCCATGACCAATAAAAAAAATACTACCATCTATTTCTCTTAAAATAGGTTTCTTAAGTACTTTTACTCCAATTTCTTTTTCTAAATAACCAAACATCCACAGGTCGTGATTTCCTGTAAAAATATGGATATCAATACCATTATCTATTAAGGCTGCAAGCTTACCTAGAAACCGAGTGTTTCCTTTGGGGACAGTATGCTTGTGTTCAAACCAAAAATCGAAAATATCTCCAACAAGAAAAATTTCTTTTGCATCGTTTTCAATAGAAGATAGCCAACGGATTATTCTATCCTCTCTATCTTTACTGTCATTATGACTTCCTAAATGAAAATCAGAAGCAAAATATATTTTAGTTCTATTTTTTATGGCTTTATAGTTTTTTTAATAGTGAAGGGGTTTATACTCTTAAGATTAAATATAAAATTTATTCTTTGTAATACTTTAAAATCATTTAATGTTCCTCCTATATTATCAGAATACAATATAGGAAGATAAATTCCTATTATTTCTTCATTTACAACGATGCTAGTGTATATTCCAGCATTGTATCCCCATTTAATTTTATTATCTCCCGAACTAGATTTAAAAATTCCAAGATCGGCAAATATACCAATTGGAAGTTTCGGAATATCCATTTTAAAATTATTGGAAATCATCCAACTGTTACTTCTCAAAGTGGTATCCATTACCTTAAATCCACCATAAGAATTATCATTTTGCCTTGATAATAAATGTTCTTGATTTGAATAATTCCTCCCTAAATAGATGTTGTCGTATAAATAATCTGTTCGTCCATTTTTTCCGCTAAGATAAAATGAATACTGTTTGGAAATGTCTTGGTTAAAATGGTAGCCAGCAAAAAATCTCCATCTAATTTTATCCGAACTTTTGTTGTAGGATTTTTCTATTTTCGAAGTTAATTGTAAACAATTTACTAGGTTGATATTTTCATTAAAACCATATATGTAATTTAATTTTAGTTCTTTAGGTTTTAGAATTTGTCTACTTTTTAAATTGTATTCTATTTCCCCATAATAGGCTGTTTTTCCTATTGGTTCAGCAGGCCAAATAAATGTTCCATCTGGCCCAAAGTCATCAACTCTTATAGTTCTAAGTATAATATTTTGAAATGGTGAGCTTCTTAAGTTTTTAGATTTTATTCTTAAATCTGTAAATATCTCCTGCTTGGTCCATCTTTGTTCTTTGTATAGTTCATTATGTTCGTTATTATAACTTCTAATTTTATAGCCCAATTCTATTCTTGGGAAAAGTCCATTGGTATTGATATTGGTTTGAATTTTTCCAGATCCAACCAATTTTTTTGATCCAAAACCGTAAAGAGGATTTATCAACCATTCTACTTTTTTATCGTTTATGCCAGAATTATAAAGTACTAGTCCAACCATTGTTTTGTCGTAAGCATTTCCTGCTATAATTGGGGAATAATAAATTAGGTTTTCTTTATTATTGTTTATACTTACTGGAAGAAATTTGAATTTTATTGGTTTGTAAAATTTAAATATTCCATTTGCTTTTGCTATATGATTCTTGTAATTATAATCTGTGGTTATCACATCATAATCCATAGCAATTCTCGAGGGCTTTACACTTGTTTTGTAAACAAAAGTTGTGTCTTTTTTAAATCCATTGATCCATTTCTCAGAAATTATTTCGTTAGAGTCATTAATCATCTGAACTGGGATAGGAGAATTATAGCCTGTCACATTTTTTAATTTAATTAAGTATTCTTGGTCATTTATTTTAGATACTTTTTTTAAGGAGTAGTCTGTTTTTTTGGTGGTTTTAATATAATCTTCAAAAAACCAATCCAAATTTTCCTTGCTAACATTTTCAAATACTATTTTAATATCATTTGGATTTGGATGTTTAAATTTCCATTGATTGAAATACTCGTTCATACAATTGTCAAAAAGCGCTTCTCCTAGGAATGCTTTTAAGTAATGAAACCCTATGCCAGTTTTACAATAAACCATTGCTCCATAATTCATTTGGGTAAAATCTTTAGATCCCATTTTCAGGGGTTGATCGTAATTTCTAGAGGCATTAAATTGATAGGCAATATGTTGCAATTCTTTTTCTTCCATTGGAATATTTAATGAGATACCTCTTGATTTATTTTGAGTGGAGTCCTTTTTTCTAAAATATCCATTTGGATATTTTTCTTCCATGTATCTTATTTCTATATAGGTATTGAGACCTTCATCCATCCAAGCATTTTCTCTCTCATTACTTCCTAGAATCCCATAATACCAGTTGTGGCCAACTTCATGAACAATTACTGTTTCAAGCGATTTACTATCTCCAGAACTGCCTATTACTGTGATATTTGGATATTCCATTCCACCTCCTGCACTAATAGTTCCATCAACTGCTGTTACATGGTTGTATGGATATTCTCCAACCCATTTTGAGAAATATCGAGTTGCATCATTGATATATTCTATAGATCTTCTCCATAGCTTGGCCTCGTTATTGGTGAATAATGCCCAAGATGTTATTTTTCTATTATTTACATTTACTTCCCCTTTTAATACGTGATACCTTTTGTCTGTGAACCACGCAAAATCATGAACGTTTTTTTGAATGAATCTTAATGTTTTTTTCTCTACGCTACTCTTCGGGAAACTCATGTCTTTTCTGCCAAGAGAATCTCTAACAGGTAGTTTGTTTTCTTTTATAAGTTGAGAGGTTAATTCTGCTTTTTCATTGAGAAACTCAAGCTCTTCTTTGTTCTGTAAATCTCCTGTTGCCATAAGTACATAATTTTTTGGTACTGTTATACTTACATCGTAATTCCCAAATTCTGAGAAAAATTCTCCTTGATCTAAATAAGACATTGGATGCCATCCATTTTTATCAAATACTGCAGGTTTGGCAAACCACTGCGTAATTTGATAAGACTGACCTATGTGACCAAGTCTTGAAAACTTGCCAGAGGGAATCTTAACTCTAAATGGCGTCGTGATTATAATTGAATCTCCTGGCTTTAAAGGTTTTGTAAGAAGGAGTTCAGAAATGTCTATTTGTTCATTTAAAAATTGCCACTTTACAATTTCGCCATTTACTTTAAAATCAAGAGAGTCTATATAGCCTAAGTCTATGGAGTCGGCATATTTAAAAGAAGTGCTCCCATCAGAATATTTTTGTTTAGCGAGGTTTGTATTACTATTCTTATAAGCATTTGGCCAAAGATGAATAATAATCTTATCCAAATTTAAAGAGGAGTTGTTGTAATAAACCATTTTTTCAAAACCTCGTAAAATATGATTTTCATCATCCAATTCAACATCTATATAAGTATCTACTTTTTGTTGAAAGTATTCTTGACTATTAGAAATTAATACAACAAAACAGGTTGTTATTGTTATGATTAGACGCTTCATACTTATAATTTACAGTATTTCAGAAAGTTTTTTTTCTAAATCATTTCCTCTTAAATCATAAGCTATTATTTTTCCTTTAGCATCAATTAAAAATGTTTTAGGAATACTAGAGACTCCATATTTATTACCAGCTGAAGATTTCCAACCAGTAAGCTCACTAACATGATTCGACCATGTCAATTGGTCTTGAGTTATTGCAGCCATCCATTTGTCTTTGTTTTGGTCTAGAGAAACGCTGTAGACTGTAAACCCTTTGTCTTTATACTTGTTATATAGTCTAACTACGTTAGGGTTTTCAGCTCTACAAGGTCTGCACCACGAAGCCCAAAAGTCTAAAAGCACTACTTTTCCCTTAAGTGAGCTTAAAGCTATCAACTTTCCATCGGGACTTTTAAGATTTATTTCAGGTGCAATTGCTCCTATATTTATCCCTAATTGTTCTCTTATGTTCTTCTCTTCGTTAACTCTATTTTTTTGTTGAAATATATAATCTTCTTGCTGTTTGGCTTGTTCTATTAGCTTTACTACTTCATTCAAATATTTTTGTTTTTCAAATTTTTCCTGAACTATATTTTTAATTATCATTAACTCATTTTTAAAATCTATGGGGTTCTGAATTTCTCCAAGAAGCATTATGATTGATGGTGAGTTTTTATTTTCATTAATAAACTTTTTTATATAAGATTGATAGTTTATTAGGATACTATTTCTAGCTATTATTTTTTCTTCTTCGCTGGGAGTATTTATACTTTGTATCTGACTTATAATATTATTTCTAAACCTAAAGTATTTTTGTAACAATATGTTGGTGGAATCACCTGTTACAACCAATTCGTTATACTCTCCATTTGTAAAAAGAAATTTATTGCGCTCATTAGGGCTTCCTATAAAAAGAACACTTTTTTCTGGGGAAGTACCAACTAAAAAAATATCCGATTTCTGTATACTAATATTAAATTGATGAATTCCTTTATTGGATTTTGACGAATCAATTTTTAAAGGGTTGTTTCGATCAATTTTATATAAATAAATATACTGATCGGTTTGTTGGATAAATTCTAAAAAATAATTATTCTCATTATTAATAGTTGCTTTTTCCCCTTTACAGCTTATTATAACTAAAATCAGTAAAATTGAAATAATTTTTTTCATTTTTTTAATTGGTTAATTGGTTGAGTAATTGATTTATTTTTTTTGGATCGGCGGTACCATTGGATGCCTTCATTATTTTACCAATGAAAAAACCAGTAAGTTTTTTTTCTCCATTTTTAAATCTTTCTTTTTCTTCGGGATTTTTATCCAATATTTCTTTTATCAAGACTTCTAAATTATTTTCGTTTTGTTGATTGATCCACTGGTTTTTTTTAGCTATTGAATTTGGATTTTCGAGTGGATATTTTAACATTTCTGGAAATAATTTTTGGCTGGCCAAAGAATGAGTAATTATTCCATCATCAATCATATTTATAAGAATGCCAATGTTTTCAGCTTTAATTGGGAAATTTGTTATTTCTACTGCCTTTTGATTTAAGTAGGATTTAATACTTCCCATTAGCCAATTGGTTGCTCCTTTATAGTTTTTGGTAAATTCTAAAATACTTTCGTAATAAAAAGCAATTTCTTTTTGCTCAATAATTACTAAAGCATCGTAATTAGACAGTCCATATTTGGTAGTAAATTTTTCAAATAAATCATTTGGAAGATTAGGCATAGATGATTGAATATCCATGAGCAGTTTTTCTTCAATTTTTATTGGATTCAAATCTGGTTCTGGAAAATATCTATAATCGTGTGCTGCTTCTTTTTTTCGCATAGCGCTAGTTTTTCCACTTGGCGCATCAAAAGTTCTTGTTTCTACATTTACTTTCTTGTTTTTATCCAATAATTTTGCTTGTCTAACAATTTCATAATCAATAGACCTTTGAACATTTCTAATGGAATTTAGATTTTTAATTTCTACTCGATCTCCAAATTTATCGTTTCCAATGGGCATAATTGAAATATTTACGTCACATCTCATACTCCCTTCTTCCATATTCCCATCACATATATCCAAATACCTTAGAAGTTTTCTTATTTCAGAAACATATTGATAGGCTTCGTTGGAAGTTTTAATTACTGGTTCAGTGACTATTTCCAAAAGTGGAACGCCTGCTCTGTTTAGATCTATAAGGGTATTAAATGGGTCTAAATCGTGTATGCTTTTACCAGAATCTTCTTCCATATGAATCCTAGTTAATTCAATATCCTTGGTTTTGTTATTTTCTAATCTAATTAAAATTTTACCATTTTTACAGATTGGTTTTTTGTCTTGAGTTATCTGGTATCCCTTAGGCAAATCTGCATAGAAATAATTTTTTCTATCAAAATGCATTTCTCTTGTTATATCACAATCTAAAGCCAAGCCTAATTTTACAGCATGATTTACTAATTCTTTATTGAATTTTGGTAATGTCCCAGGGTGGCCTAGTGATATTGGTGAAGTTAGGGTGTTAGGTGTGGCTCCAAATTCATTTTTATCGCTACAATATGCCTTTGTATTTGTTTTAAGCTGTGCATGAATTTCAATTCCTATTACAGGCTCGTATTTTGATAATACATTTTCTAGCTCCATTTCTAAATAGATTCTAAGAGTTTTTTAATAAGTTTTGTCAAGTTTTGTTCTGCTTTAGAAGCAACATTTTGTACATCTTGGTGGGTTACTTTTACAATTTTTCCTGGAACTCCTAAATCGGTTATTATAGATAATCCGAAACAGGGAATTTGCATATGTCTAGCTGCAATAACTTCTGGAACTGTACTCATTCCAACCGCATCGGCACCTATTTTCCTAATGTAGGAATATTCTGCTGGTGTCTCAAGAGTCGGACCGGTTAGACCTGCATAAACACCATTTACCGTTTTAATATTTAAATTTTTTGAAAGAGATTGAGCTAGGGCTATAAGATTTTCATCGTATGCATCGCTCATATCGGGAAATCTAGTTCCAAGTTCTTCTATGTTAGGACCAATTAAAGGATTGGTTGGAAAAAGATTTATATGGTCATTAATTATCATAATATCTCCAATTTCAAAATTGGGATTTACTCCTCCGGAGGCATTGCTTACAATTAATTTATTAATGCCCATAAACTTCATTACTCTTATAGGGAATACAATTTGACTCATTGTGTAGCCCTCATAAAAATGAAATCTACCTTGCATTGCAATTACTTTTTTATTCCCCAATAAACCAAATATTAATTTCCCTTGGTGTCCTTCTACTGTGGAAACAGGAAAGTTGGGAATATCTTTGTAGGAGATAGATTTTTCTGTTTTAATTTCATCCACTAAACCACCAAGCCCTGTCCCTAAAATAATGCCAATTTCTGGTTGAAAGTCAGTTGCCTTTTTTAAATACTCAACGCTGTTATGAATGAGCTCTAACATACTTCATAATTTTTTCTTCAAATTTATCTTTATTCCTTATAAAATCAATACTAACTTTTAAATAGTATACAGGAAACCTCGATAATTCTTCAAATTCCTGCATTTTCTGAGCATCTTTCTCAGTAGTTAATATTATTATTTCGCTGTTTTCTTTTTTGTAATTATCAATAATTTTATTAATATCCTTTTTTTGGTATTGAAAGTGGTCTTTATATTTAAGATGTTTAATTTGAATATTTAATTTATCTAAATATTCAATAATTGGACTAGAATTTGCAATTCCAGTAACCAATAATACCTTTTTTAGGGATGATTTTTCAATGGTTTTATTTCCATTTAAAGAAACTATTTTGTCATAAATTATTTTACTAAAAAAAACCTCTTTTGTGAAATTTAGTTTTTTCTTTATTCTATTAGATTCTTCCAAGGTTAAATTTTCAGGACACTTAGAAATTACCACACAATCTGCTCTTTTAATTCCTTTCTTAGATTCTCTAAGAAGGCCAACTGGCAACATCCAATCATTATAAATAGGGTTGTTGTAGTCACAAAGTAAAATATTAAAGCCAATTTTAACGGTTCTGTGTTGAAATGCATCATCAAGAATAATACAGTTTATTTCAGGGTGTTCCTTCATAATTTTATTTACTCCATTTACTCTTTTATGGTCTACTGCAACAATTTCTTTTGGTAAATTTCTTTTCATTTGAAGAGGCTCGTCTCCAACTTCATCACAGTTGCTATCTATATTTACATATTTAAATTCTTTTGTTCTTCTTCCATATCCCTTGGATAAAATAGCAATCTTGAAATTGTTTTGTAATAATTCAGAAATATATTGTGAATGTGGTGTTTTTCCTGTTCCTCCCACTGTTATATTTCCTACTCCAACAATTGGAATATTAAATTTATTCTGCTTGAATATTTCAATCTCAAAAAATAAATTTCTTGTACTGGTAATTATCCAATACACCAATGATATTGGCAATAATATCCAATTGTACCATTTCATTGTTTTATATTTGAATTCATTTTTCAAATTATGATAGTCAAAGATGTAACAAAATATTTAGAAAAAATAGCTCCTTTGCATTTACAAGAGAGTTACGACAATTCTGGACTTCAAGTTGGGGATTACAATAGTGAGCTAAAAGGGGTATTGGTATCTTTAGATGTTACCTTAGAAGTTATTGACGATGCTATTAATCAAAAGTGTAACTTAATAGTAGCTCATCATCCTGTTATTTTTGGAGAAATCAAAAGTGTAACTAACAACTCATTAACAGGTTCTATTGTTTTTAAAGCTATTAAAAATCATATAAATATTTATGCGATTCACACTAACTTGGACAATGTTAAAAATGGAGTAAATGCTAAAATTGCAGAAATTATTGGTCTTAAAAGAAAAAAGATTCTTCTACCAAAGCAAAATCTTCTAAAATTGGCAGTTTTTGTTCCAGAATCTCATTCAGAACAAGTTTCTCAAGCTCTTTTTAGCTCAGGAGCAGGAAACATAGGAAATTATAAAAATTGTATTTTTTCTTCTTATGGAGAAGGAAGTTTTCTTCCTGTTTCAGGCTCAAAACCATTTAAGGGAAAAGAAGGTAGGCTAGAAAAAGTAAAAGAAGAAAAATTAGAAGTTATTTTTCCAGATTATCTTCTTTCTGACATAATTCAATCTATGAATAGCGCTCATCCTTATGAAGAAGTTGCTTATGATATTTTTAAACTTCAAAATAATTCTAACACAGGTTCAGGGATGATTGGAGAGCTAGAAAAGCCAATAGAAGAGCTAGAATTTCTAAATTTAATTAAGAAAAAGTTTCACGCAGCAGGTATCAGACACACTAAATTAATTAACAAGCCAATTAAAAAGGTTGCTTTATGCGGTGGTTCAGGAAGTTTTTTATTAAAAAATGCTATGGCAGAAAAAGCGGATATTTTTATCACTTCTGATTATAAATACCATCAGTTTTTTGAAGCTGAAAACAGAATTTTAATTGCTGATATTGGCCATTATGAGTCCGAACAATTCACAATAGATTTAATAAGTGAATTTTTAATGAAAAAATTTACTAATTTTGCAATCCGTTTAACAACAGTTAATACTAATCCAATTAATTATTTATAAAAATGGCCAGAACAAAAAAATACACACCAGAAGAAACTTTAAGATCATTATTCAATCTTCAATTCATTCATTCTAGAATAGATAATATGAGGGAGGTAAGAGGAGAATTACCTATGGAAGTTAAAGATTTGGAGGACGAAATGGTTGGTCTTAACAAAAGATTGGAAAAAGTTGAAGAAGAAACTGAAGGACTTAAGCAACTAATTTTAGAAAAGAAAAATATTATAGAGGAATCTAAGTCTTCCATCAAGAAATATTTAGAGAAACAAAAAAATGTTAGAAATAACAGAGAATTTGATTCTTTAAGTAAAGAAATTGAGTACCAAGAATTAGAAGCTCAATTGGCAGAAAAAAGAATTAAAGAAAATTCAGCAAGAATTGATGGTAAAAAAGAAATTTTAGAAGAAATTCAAAACCTTCACAAGTCTAAAGAAGAAGCTTTAGAAGATAAGAAAAAAAAATTAGAAGAAATTATTTCAGAAACTGAAAGAGAAGAGAAAATATTAATGGAAGAATCACTTAAAGCTTCTAAATCTATTGATGAAAGATTTTTAAAAGCTTATAATAGGATAAGAGGAGCTTCTAAAAACGGTTTGGCTGTAGTTCCTGTTGAAAGAGGAGCATCAGGTGGATCTTTTATTAAAATACCACCGCAAGTTCAATTAGATATTGCAGCTAGAAAGAAAATTATAGTTGACGAACATAGTGGTAGAATCTTAGTAGATGCGTTACTCGCCGATGAGCAAAGTACAAAGATGAATAGAAAAATAAATAAGGTTTTAAGTGCCAAATAAGGTATTTATTTACTATTCCTTCTCACATATCCCTTCAAATTGGTAATTTAGACTGTCAAATATATTTATATGTCGTCAAATGGTATAGTTAAAAGAAGTGAAGATTTTTCAAGATGGTATAATGAGTTAGTTTTAAAAGCCGACTTAGCAGAGCACTCCGATGTTAGAGGATGTATGATTATTAAACCTTATGGTTATGCTATTTGGGAAAAAATCAAAGATCAATTAGATGTAATGTTTAAGGAAACTGGACATCAAAATGCTTACTTTCCATTACTTATTCCAAAATCTTATTTAAGTAAAGAAGCTGCTCATGTAGAAGGTTTCGCAAAAGAATGTGCAGTAGTTACCCACTACAGACTAAAAAACTCTGAGGATGGTTCTGGCGTTGTAGTTGATCCAGCTGCCAAATTAGAAGAAGAATTAATTATAAGACCAACTTCTGAAACAATTATTTGGAATACGTATAAAAAATGGATTCAATCCTACAGAGATTTGCCAATATTAGTGAACCAGTGGGCCAATGTTGTTAGATGGGAAATGAGAACAAGACTTTTCCTTAGAACTTCTGAGTTTTTATGGCAAGAAGGACATACAGCTCATGCTACTAAATTAGAAGCTATTGAAGAAACCGAGCAGATGCTAGATGTTTATGCAAACTTTGTAGAAAATTTCATGGCAGTTCCAGTTATAAAAGGGGTTAAATCAGAAAATGAAAGATTTGCTGGTGCTGAAGAAACCTACTGTATTGAAGCTCTTATGCAAGATGGTAAAGCTTTACAGGCAGGCACCTCCCATTTTTTAGGTCAAAACTTTGCAAAAGCATTTGATGTTACTTATGCAGATAAAGAAGGAAAAAAGAATCATGTTTGGGCTACTTCGTGGGGTGTTTCTACTAGACTTATGGGTGCTCTAATTATGACCCATTCAGATGACAAAGGTCTTGTTTTGCCACCTAAATTGTCTCCAATTCAAATAGTAATAGTTCCTATTTACAAAAATGAAGATCAACTTAATATTATTTCCGATTATGCTAGTAAATTAAAAAAAGAACTTTCAGAACTTAATATTTCAGTAAAATTTGATAATGACGATAATAAAAAACCTGGTTGGAAGTTCGCAGAATATGAAATGAAAGGGGTTCCGCTTAGAATTGCAGTTGGTCCAAGGGATATGGAAAACAAAACTGTGGAACTAGCAAGAAGAGATAATTTAACTAAATCTACAGTTGCACAAGAAGGTTTGCCAAAGTTATTGTTAGAGACTCTGGATAAAATTCAAGAAGAATTATTTTCAAAAGCTAGTTTGTTTTTAAATGAAAATACTATTCAGGTAGATTCAATTGATCAAATGAACCAAATTCTAAATACTAAAGGTGGTTTTGTAGAAGCTTTTTGGAATGGAGATTCTATTTCTGAACAAAAAATTAAAGATTTAACAAAAGCTACTATCAGGTGTATTCCTTTGGAGGGTTCTGAAAATGGAAATTGTGTCCTCACTGGGGAACCTAATTCTAAGAAAGTTATATTTGCTAGAGCATATTAAAAATAATCAATGGATTATAAAAAAAACCAAGAATTACTTTTCAATTTAATTAAGGACAAGAGTGTTCTTAAGCAGGATGTTTTTAGCAATATCATTTTAAATTTCAAAGTCCTTAAAGGAGTCTTAAAGGAAATAGGAGATGATTTAAACGATAAGCTTTCGGATATTGACGAAAGAATAATAATTGAATACAAAGATTCTGGAGAGTTTGAAGCTCAATTACGAGTTTCGGGTGATTTATTGGTTTTTCAAATGCATTCTAATGTTTTCAAATTTGATCCAGAAAATAGTCTCTGGAAGACGAGCTATATTTCAGAAAATACAAATAGAGGTTATTGTGGTTTAATTAATATTTATAATTTCTTAAACGATTCTTTTAAATATAACAGATCCAACGATTTAGGATATTTAATAGGAAGATTATTTATCAATCATGAAAACCATTTCATGGTTCAAGGCAAAAGACAATTGGGTTTTTTGTACAACGACTTTATTAATGCAACTGTGGATAAAGACAAGCTTAAATCTATTGTCCAGTCTGCTATATTGTATTCCTTAGACTTTGACCTTTTGGTACCTAGTTATGACCTTGTAAATAAAGTTTCTGTTAACGAGGTAAAACAAGTTGGAGACCATCATAAATTAAGAACCGCTAAAAGATTGGGCTTCGTATTTGAGAGCAATAATGACGAAATTTAATTTTATTTAATTTGATTTTTTTTTGCCTAACTAAAAAAAAAACTAAATTTGCGCTCCATTTGATAAAAATGGCCCGTTCGTCTAGGGGTTAGGACGCCAGGTTTTCATCCTGGAAACAGGGGTTCGATTCCCCTACGGGCTACTAAAATAAAATAATATGGCAAACCATAAATCTGCAATAAAAAGAATTAGGTCCAATAAAGACAAGACCTTTAGAAATAAGTACCAGCACAAGTCTGCTCGAACAGCTATTCAGAAGCTTAGAGAAACTACGGATAAAAAAGAGGCTAGTTCTCTTTTAGTATTTGTATCTTCTATGATAGATAAGTTAGTGAAGAAAAATATCATTCATAAAAATAAAGCTTCCAACCTTAAGTCAAAACTTACTAAAAAAGTTAACGCTTTATAAAATTTAGTAATTTCTAAAAATATTTAAAAGAGCTTTAATAGCTCTTTTTTTTTTGCATAATAAATCATGAAATTTAACGGTTAAATCCAAAATTTTTTATTCATTATGTTGTATAATAAGTTCTGTAAATAGAAGTTTGTTATATTTATTGGTATTGATAATTTAATTTATTAGATGATAATTTTAACTATAGTAGGGGCAAGGCCTCAAATTATAAAAGCTGCAGCTTTATCCAGAGTTATTTCAAATAACTTTCATAATATTGAAGAGATAATAGTGCATACAGGTCAGCATTATGATAAAAACATGTCTGATGTTTTCTTTACTGAACTAGAAATTCCCAAACCACAAATTAATTTAAAAGTAGGTTCTTCTTCTCATGGAGCTCAAACAGCATTAATGATTGAGAAAATTGAAAAAGTAATGCAAGAATATTCTCCAGATGCTGTAGTTGTTTACGGCGACACCAATTCTACTTTAGCTTCAGCTATAGCTGCTTCGAAGCTTCATATTCCTATTGTCCATATAGAGTCTGGTCTTAGATCATTTAATAAAAAAATGCCAGAGGAAATAAATAGAATTTTGTGTGATCATGTTTCCACTTTACTTTTTTCGCCAACAAAAAGCGGATTTAACAATCTTCTAAATGAAGGTTTTTCAAAAGAATATTCAAATAAAGCATCTGCAGATCACCCAAACATTTACCATTGCGGTGATGTTATGTATGACAATAGTCTTTACTTTTCTAAGCTTAGCGATGAAAATTCAGATATTTTAGAAAAATTAAAATTGCGAAATGAAAAATTCATTTTAGCAACAGTTCATAGAAATGACAATACCGATTCTAAAATTAAATTAACAGATTTATTTTCTACTTTTTTAGAAATTACTGAAATACACCAGCTAAAAATTATTCTTCCATTGCACCCAAGGACTTCTAAAATGATGGAGCAGCTTTTAGATTCTATACTTTTAAAGAAAATCCAAGAATCTAATTTACTTACCATTATTAATCCAGCTGGTTTTCTAGATATGATTGCACTAGAGAAAAATGCTGAATTAATAATAACAGATAGTGGAGGAGTTCAAAAAGAGGCTTATTTTTTTAAAAAACCATGTATTATTTTAAGACCTCAAACAGAGTGGGTAGAAATTGTAGAAACTAAAAGTGCAGTTATTTCAGATACCAACTCCAAGATAATTTTAGAAGCCACAGAAAGATTCCTATCAAATCCAGATTTAGAGTTTCCTGAAGTCTTTGGCAATGGAAACGCAGCTTCATTCATAGCTCAAGAAATGCTCAATCAATTTTCATGATTACTGTATATTCATCTGTAAAAAGTTCTAGATTGGAATATGTACTCCATTTTATTTTTGAAAATCTATTAGAAATTGAATTTAAATGGACTCAAGATTCAACAAATTTAGAAGGAGTTATACTTAATTATTCAGATGAGATACTTCCATTTCAAAATTATCAAATACAGCCATCAGGATTTCTAGTAGATGGCAATTGGGATTTTAAAAAGTATATTTTCTTAAAAAACAAGTCAAACTACTTTTTCCCTGAAGAAAAAGGCGATCACGATTTTGATATTTTAAGTTCTATTTTTTTTATAATATCTAGAATGGAAGAGTACTATACTAAAGATTATGATGAGCACCAGAGATTTATTTCTAGCAATTCTAGTCTAGTAAAATTAAATTTAGAGCAAAATCCTATAGTTGATCAGTGGTGTTTTTCGCTATTAAGTCAATTAAATGCAAAATTTAATGTGGAAATAACTTCCCCAAGAAAATTCCATCAGTATCCTACTTTTGATATTGACAATGCTTATGCTTTTAAGTATAAGGGTTTCTCGAGATCTTTTGGTTCGTTTTTTAAAGATTTAATTAGTTTTAGATTTTATAAGCTAAAGCAAAGACTTGAATTTCTTATAGGGAAAATTAAAGACCCATATGATAACTATGATTACATTCTTGAATTTTTAAAAACAAATCAATTAAAATCAATCTTTTTCTTTTTGTTAGGTGATTATGCGAAGATGGATAAGAACATCAATCACAAGCATCCTTATTTAATAAATTTAATACGTTCTATATCCAAGAAACATTTAACTGGAATTCACCCGTCTTATACGTCATTTAATAATTTAGAGATATTAAAGATGGAAATTTCTAGAATAGATAAAATTACCAGTAAAACAAGTATTTCTAGATTTCATTATCTTAAATTCAACTTTCCAACATCCTATCAGATTTTATTGAAAGCTGGAATTAAGCAGGATTACAGCATGGGTTTTTCAGATAGAATAGGCTTTAGAGCTGGAACCTGTACACCATTTTATTTTTATGATCTAGAGAATGAATGTACCACAGATTTAAAAATATTTCCATTTGCATATATGGATGGTGTTTTAAATGATAAATTAAATATGACTCCAGAATATTCATCTAAACTAATCTCTAAAATAAAGCATGAAGTGAGAAAAGTTAACGGTGCATTTAATGCTGTTTGGCATAACGAATCCTTAAGTAATCAGGACAGGTGGAAAGGATGGAGATCAGTCTTTGAGACAACTTGGTTAGATTAATCCACTTTTGTTCGTTAAATTCATACCATGAAAGTTTATAATTTTAGTCAGTATTCATCTCTTTACAATAAGTTTTTATCGGAGCTTAGAGACGAAAATATTCAAAAAGACAGTATGAGATTTAGAAAGAATCTAGAGCGTTTAGGGGAGATATCTGCTTATGAAATTAGTAAAACTTTACAGGGTTATTCCCAAGTCACTAAAACTCCTCTTGGTACTTCCAAAACTTCTGTTCCATCCGAAAACTTGGTTTTAGCCACTGTTTTGAGAGCTGGCTTACCCCTTCACAATGGATTATTAAAATATTACGACAACGCTGAAAATTGTTTTATTTCAGCATACCGGAAACACACTAGTAAAGAAGAATTTGAGGTGGAGATTCAATATATGGCAAGTCCTAACTTAACAGATAAGATTGTTTTGCTTTCAGATCCAATGTTGGCTACCGGAAGGTCTATAGTTTTAGCTTATAAGGCGCTTTTAAAAAAAGGGACTCCTTCTAAAATTCATATTGTTTGTGTTATTGGAAGTGAACAAGGGGTTGAATATATTTCCAAAAACTTTCCTGAAGACACTACCCTTTGGATTGGAGGAATTGATTCTAAAATGACTAGTGAGTCTTATATTGTTCCAGGACTAGGAGATGCTGGAGATTTGGCGTTTGGAAAAAAAGAAGATGAATGAGTTGGGATGTCTATGTATATGTATTTTTTTTAGCACATGTTAAGTTTTTATTTGCTGCATCAATTGCAGAAGCCACAACAGACTTAAATTTTCTAGAAATTTTATTATCATCTACCCTCGGCGCATTGTTCTGTTACAATGTTTCCTATTTGATTGGACGATTTATTTTTTTTAAAAATAATCCTTCCAAAGACAGAGTTTTTTTAAAAAAGAGCAAAAAAAATTTCAAGAAAAGAAATAGGATAATAATTAGAATTAAAAATTCAAAATTAGGTTATTTAATTTTGTGCTCACTAGCCCCAGTTTTTTTAACAATTCCAATAGGAACTTTTGTAGTTCTTAAATTTTATGGAGATAGGAAATTGACTTATTGGTTAGTCTTTACCTCTCTTGCTTCAATTTCTTTTATTTTAACCTTTATAAATCACTTTATTTTTAATTGATGGATATAAAGCATTTGTTTTTTGATTTAGACAGAACTTTATGGGATTTTGAAACCAATTCTTTTAATGAATTGATTAATTTATACAATTGTCACAATTTGCATCAAAAAGGAATTTCCATAGCAGAAGAATTTGTAAAAGTTTATAAAAAAATTAATGAAAAGTGCTGGGAAAGATATAGATTAAATCAACTTAGTAAAGAAAATTTAAGATTCGAGAGATTTAAAGAAACCCTTGAATATTTTGGCATTTATAATTTAGAGCTTTCAATTAAAATTGGGGATGATTACGTAAAAAACTCTCCTTACAGAACAATTTTAATTCCAAATACTATAGAGTTACTAACCGAACTACAGCATAATTATCAATTGCATATAATTACCAATGGTTTTGAGGAAGTGCAACATGTCAAAATTGACCAGTCTGGGTTGTCTAAATTTTTTAAAATAGTTGTAACATCTGAAATGGCAGGAGCAAAGAAACCAAGTCCTTTAATATTTAATTATGCTTTAGAAAAAGCTGGAGCAAGTCTAGAGAATTCTGTAATGATAGGTGATGATTTAAACACAGATATTCAAGGCGCTTTAGAGTTGGGAATGAAAGCTATATATTTTAACCCTAATCAAAAATCAAATAATTCAAATGTATGGAAAGAAGTTACGAGCTTAAAAGAAATTAAAAATATTCTTCTATAAATTGCCTCTTTTAAAACAGTTTTTTTTATTTAATATTGAGCAAACTATCTTTGTTACTTCGCTCAAATTCAGTAAATTTGAATCCTAAAATTTTTGGATTGTAATCTGTAAGGTAGTTTGTAATTTCCAAATTTTAAAAAATTTAAAAGTCTTTAAAATATGAGTTTATACCAAGAGTACTTAAAAGAAATTGATTTGCGAAAAAAAGATGGGCTTCACCCTAAGCCAATTGAAGATGGAGAATTACTCAGTGAAATTATTAACCAAATAAAAGATGAAACCCACCAATATAGAGGCGATTCAATTAATTTCTTTACCTACAATGTTATTCCTGGAACAACAAGTGCTGCAGCAGTTAAAGCTAAATTTTTAAAAGAAATCATCCTTAAAACCTTCTCTTTAGAAGAAATTTCACCAGCTTTTGCCTTTGAACTATTGTCTCACATGAAAGGTGGTCCTTCTATTGACGTTCTTCTTGATTTAGCTTTAAGTAGCGATTCTTCTAATGCCAAACAAGCAGCTAAAGTACTTAAGACTCAAGTTTTTCTTTATGAAGCTGATATGTCTCGATTAGAAGATGCATATAGTAATGGAAATTTATTAGCCAAAGAGATTTTAGAAAGTTATGCAAATGCAGAATTTTTTACCAAACTTCCAGCAGTTAAAGATGAAATAAAAGTAGTTACCTATGTAGCTGGAGTAGGAGATATATCTACAGATTTATTATCTCCCGGAAGTGATGCCCATTCTAGATCAGATAGAGAGTTACATGGTAAATGTATGTTTGAACACAATGTAGAACGTCAAAATGAACTCCTAGCTTTAAAAGAGAAGCACCCAGATAAAACAATTATGTTGATAGCAGAAAAAGGAACTATGGGTGTTGGATCGTCAAGAATGTCTGGTGTAAATAATGTAGCACTATGGATTGGGAAACAAGCAAGTTCTTTTGTTCCATTTATTAATATCGCACCTGTAGTTGCTGGTACTAATGGGATTTCTCCAATTTTCCTTACTACAGTAGGTGTTACTGGAGGAATAGGTTTGGATTTAAAAAATTGGGTTAAGAAAAAAGACGCAGATGGAAATACTGTGATGGATTCAGATGGTGAGCCAGTATTAGAAGAAGTTTATTCTGTTAAAACGGGAACAGTTCTCACCATAAATACAAAAAACAAAAAACTTTACAATGGACCAACAGAACTAAGTGATGTTTCTGCAGCATTTACTCCCCAAAAAATGGAGTTTATGAGAGCAGGCGGTTCATATGCAATTGTATTTGGAAAAAAATTACAAACATTTGCAGCCAAAACTTTAGGTATTGATATGCCTGTAGTGTTTGCTCCTTCCAAAGAAATTTCTCATCCAGGTCAAGGATTAACAGCAGTAGAAAAAATATTTAATAAAAATGCTGTTGGAACAACTCCAGGAAAAGTATTACATGCCGGTTCTGATGTTCGTGTTGAGGTTAATATAGTTGGCTCACAAGATACTACTGGACTAATGACCTCCCAAGAATTAGAGTCTATGGCCGCTACAATTATCTCGCCTATTGTTGATGGAGCTTATCAGTCTGGATGTCATACAGCATCGGTATGGGATAAAAAGGCCCAAGAAAATATCCCTAAACTTATGAGGTTTATGAACGATTTTGGACTTATTACTGCTCGTGATCCACTTGGAAAATACCATGCAATGACGGATGTGATTCATAAGGTTTTAAATGATCTTACAGTAGACGATTGGGCAATTATTATTGGTGGAGATTCTCATACTAGAATGTCTAAGGGAGTTGCTTTTGGTGCTGACTCAGGAACAGTTGCTCTTGCACTTGCAACTGGAGAAGCCTCTATGCCCATTCCAGAATCTGTAAAAGTTACTTTTAAAGGAGAAATGAAGCCTCATATGGATTTTCGAGATGTTGTTCACGCTACACAATCTCAAATGCTGGACAGGTTTGACGGAGAAAATGTTTTTCAAGGAAAAATTATTGAAGTTCATATTGGTACTCTTCTTGCAGATAAAGCATTTACTTTTACTGATTGGACTGCAGAAATGAAGGCAAAAGCCTCTATTTGTATTTCTGAAGATGATACTCTTATAGAATCATTAGAGGTTGCTAAAAGTAGAATTAGCATAATGATAGAAAAAGGAATGGACAATAAACTAAAGGTCCTTCAAAGTCTTATAGACAGAGCAAATAAAAGAATTTCAGAAATTAAATCAGGAAAAAAACCTGCATTAACACCAGATTCTAATGCTAAGTATTTTGCCGAATTTGAAGTAGATTTAGATATTATTGCTCAACCAATGATAGCAGATCCAGATGTGAATAATGAAGATGTTTCTAAAAGATATACCCACGATACTATTAGACCACTTTCATATTATGGTGGAAATAAAAAAGTTGATCTTGGATTTGTAGGCTCTTGTATGGTTCATAAGGGAGATCTTAAGATTCTTGCCCAAATGCTTAGAAATTTAGAAGATATTCATGGCAAAGTAGAATTTCATGCCCCCCTAGTGGTTGCAGCTCCTACTTACAACATTATTGACGAATTAACTGCAGAGGGAGACTGGGATGTATTACAAAAATATTCGGGCTTTGTATTTAACGACAGTGCCCCTAAAAACACTGCCCGTAAGGAATATGAGAATATGATGTATTTAGAGAGGCCAGGATGTAACCTTTGTATGGGAAATCAAGAAAAAGCTGAAAAAGGAGATACTGTTATGGCTACTTCTACTCGGTTATTTCAAGGACGTGTTGTTGCAGACTCTGACAGGAAGAAAGGAGAGTCTTTGTTGGCTTCTACACCAGTAGTTGTTCTTTCTGCAATTTTAGGTAGAACACCTTCCATGGATGAGTATGAAAGTGCAGTAGTCGGAATCAATTTAACAAAGTTTGCACCACCTCAAAAAAGTTTGTGTTCCTAGAATTATTTACTGTTAGCTTTGTTTTTTTCTTTAAATTACGATGCAATGCTGTATGCTTTTAATTTAAATATTTTAAAGAATTATTTTTCAATATTCTTTCTTAGACTCTCTGTAGGATTATTACTATCCCTAAATATTTCTTTATTTAATGCACAAAATACTTTTCTAGAAGATAATTCCTACGACGCTCTTTTTGTTAAATGGAATAATACTTTAGATGAAAATAACCATGCTCTAGCATTAAGCTGTCCAAAAATTGATACCGTTAGAATTGCTGTAATAGGACTGGGAAACCGTGGACAATCTGCATTAGGTAGACTCCCAAATATTCCAGGATTAAAAATAGTTGCCATAGCAGATATTGACTCAAATAAAGTAAATAATTTACACGAAAAATATTTTAAAAATTACCAATATAAAAAACCCGTAAAGTATTATGGTAAAGAGGATTGGAAGGTTATCTGTCAAAGAAATGATATTGATTTAATTTATGTCTGTACCCATTGGGAATTGCATTCTCCAATAGCAATTTATGCAATGAAAAATGACAAACATGTTGCAGTCGAAGTTCCAGCAGCGATGACAGTAAAAGATTGTTGGAAGTTGGTGAAAACAGCAGAGAAGACAAGAAAACATTGTATTCAATTAGAAAATTGTATGTATGATTTTTTTGAAATTACAGTCCTAAATATGTCTCAAAATAATTTATTTGGTGATTTAGTCCATGCGGAGGGAGCCTACATACACGATTTACGAGCCTTAAATTTTAGCAATACTTACTATTGGAATCACTGGAGATTAAAGAATTTACAAAAAACAAACGGCAATACTTATCCAACCCATGGTTTAGGACCATTAGCACACCTGTTAGACATTCATAGAGGGGATAAAATGACTCATTTAGTGTCTATGTCTAGTAATCAATATGGATTAACAAAATATTCAGAGGAAAATTTTGCACCTGAAAATAAATGGAATGGAAATAGTTTTGAAAAGGGAGATATGAATACAACACTAATCAGAACTCATAAGGGCAAGACTATCATGTTGCAACACGACGTGACTAGTCCTAGGCCTTATTCTAGACTATTTACTTTAAGTGGAACTAATGGTTTTGTTCAAAAATATCCTGTTAAATCCATGGCCTTTGAGCCCAAAGCACATCGTTCAATAAGTGTAGAAGATATTAACGATACACTTTCTAAATATGAGCCAACTGTAATCAAACAAATTAAAGATACAGCAAAGCAAATAGGAGGACATGGGGGAATGGATTATATAATGGATTATAGATTAATTTACTGTCTAAGAAATGGACTTCCACTAGATCAAGATGTCTACGATGCAGCTGAATGGTCTTCGATTGTGGAGTTATCTAAAAAGTCGGTAAACAAGGGGAGTAAGCCAATGAAAATTCCAGATTTTACCAAAGGAAATTGGAAATTATTGGATAAAGTAAATTATTATTTGAAGTAGCAAATTATGCTTTAGTAACCTTAATATTTAACGATAGCATAGATAAATTTCTATCAATAGAAAAAGTCTTATAATCAATTTTATTTTTTGACTTCATTGCCATAATTATAATACCAAGGCCAGCTCCTCCTTTTTTGGATATTTGCCCATTAGTCAAAGTTTCTAGATACAGTGCTTTTAGTTCAGGTCTTTCAAGTGTATTTAAATGGTCAATATTTTTAGATATTTTTTCAATGTAATTATTATCAATTAGGTTGGAGAAATTACAAATAAAAGAATCTTCCAAATCATACATATGGAAAAAAGCAATCTGATTGTTTTCTGGGCTAAATTCGCCATGATTTTTGATGTTTTGTAGACCCTCAATTAAAATATTAAAAATATTTTTAATATTTCTTTTAGCAGCGCTTATTTCAAAAAGTTTTGATTCTGCTTTTTCACTTAAATTGGTTATGGTATCTGGTTTCATTTCTCCCAAGTGTGTAAGAAGAAGATTTCCAGAAGCATCTTGAATTGCTTTTATGGAATTATTATATACATTATCTATAGATTCGACAAAATCCACTATTAATCTATTTTAAATTAAATATATATAATGTTTGTTAATGTTGGCATCTTTTTAATGATGAACTGCTAAAATTTAATGATAAAGAGCAATGATTTTTTTAATATCACTTTTTAAAAGAATGTTATCTGATTTTTTATGGCTAAAATTAAGATTGGTTAAAATTCTTTTGGTAATATGGCTATATGGACAAGGGATGTAATAATATTCATTGTTTATAACATTAATTTCTTGAATAAAGTCTTGAACATCTTCGTGCTTTAATACAACTCCTTGGCTAAAAGGATTTATGTAAAATTTAACGTCTTTTTTAGTGAATTTGTAATTGTTAGGGTATTGATGATTTTCTTTAGAATTTAAATAACCAACTATAAAATGGTTTGGTAAATTTACTCCCATTATTGGTAGATTTAATAGCCTTCCAATCTCTATATATAAAATAGAATTTGTTAAGGGATTTCCTTTTTTGGTTTGTAATAACTTCCCAAAAGAAGAATTTTCAGGAGAATGGTAATTTTTTTTGTCTCCTCTAAAATTGTAATTGTCATACAAAATATCATTGATGACACTTACTTTTTCAATAGGACTCATGCTAAGAGATAAATGCTCGGAAATTTCTGATGCTATCGTACTTAATTCATTTTGAATGTAAGATTCTGTAATATTTGGAAAAAAGTATTGATCAATTTGATTTACTCCATCAATTAAGTTTACTGGATGATGAATCCACTCTTTGTGTTCTTTCAAAATTTTTGAAAGGCTTATTTCATGAGTTATTTCACTTATTCTAGATTTAAATATTGGACCGTACTCATTTTCAAAATTTGCTTTTTCTAAGTGAGCAATACAATCTGTACCAAGTTCTAATAGTTGACTTTTAATCTGATTGAAAATTATTTCGTCCGGATCGTCAAGTAAACTAACCAGTGCATCTATTTCATTTCTGCTTTTCATACAAAAGAATTAAATCTATTTGTTTGTACGCTATTTTTCTATAAAAGTTGTCAGAATTTAGATTTAAATTCTTTTCAGTACTTTCTCTACCAACTTTGCAACTGTTTTCTTGTAGTCTTCTGAAAACGTATTGGTAAATCTATTTCCTATCACTGCACAAACTGTGCACGAATTATGTCCAAGTAAAGCACTCAATCCATACAAAGCAGATGTTTCCATTTCAAAGTTTAAAATTTTATGATTTTTATACTCAAACCTTTTAAGAAATTCATTCATATCAGGAACTCTAGTATTCAATCTTAATGTTCTGCCCTGAGGTCCATAAAATCCATTTGCAGTTGCAGTAATTCCTTTAAACATTCCCTTGCCAATTTTACTTGCAAGTAATTCACTTCCCTTTACAAAGTAGGGTTTGTTCGCGTCATTTGGCCAAGGAGTCTGTTGTAAAAAAGCTTTTTGAAGAGCCTTTTCCTCAGGCTCATATACTGGTTTGTAAAAGGATAGTAATCCATCAAAACCTAGTCCAAAAGTAGATAAAACAAAAGTGTCAACAGGAATTTCATTTTGTAAAGAGCCACTTGTTCCTATTCTTATTATATCTAAGGATGTATGTTTTCTTTTTATACTTTTTTTATCAAAATTAATATTAACTAGAGCATCCAATTCATTAATTACAATGTCTATATTGTCACAACCAATTCCTGTAGAAATTACAGAGACTCGCTTATTGTTAATTAGTCCAGTATGAGTTACAAATTCTCTCTTACATCTCTTAAACTCTATTCTATCAAAATATTTTGAAATAGTTGGTACTCTTTCCTGGTCACCCACCAAAATAATTGTTTGACCAATTTCATCGGGTTTCAAGTCTAAATGATAAATTCTTCCTTCCTCTGTAATTATAAGCTCAG
This sequence comes from Flavobacteriales bacterium, assembly GCA_016780365.1. Lineage (GTDB taxonomy): Bacteria > Bacteroidota > Bacteroidia > Flavobacteriales_D > Parvicellaceae > MED-G20. The sequence goes on along the minus strand of JADHMB010000004.1, from coordinate 30,238 downwards.
TTGGGGGAATAGTTTTATAGTTTGAATTAGCTTCTTGGAGCATTAACTAAATTTAGAAAAAATAACTTCTCAAGGGTCTAAACTGCTGAAAACTTTTTTCAAAATATCTGATGTTCTTTTCATTGGATTTTTTCTTATTTCCTTTTCTTGAATTGCTACCAACTTAAATAATCCTAGAACTGCTCTTTCTGTGACATATTTATTCAAATCTGTTTCAATAGATTCTTTTCCTGAAATCCTGGTGGATTGATTGTATTTTTTCACAAGAGGTTCCCAATAAGCAGTTAGTTTTACTTTTTCAATTGCCTTTTTTACTTCTGGTAAAAATAAGTTATATAGCTCGGTATTGGTTTGTTCTCTTAAATAATTGGTTGCTGCATTATCACTTCCTTTAAGTATTTTAAAACCGTCACTTACCGACATGTTTTTAATTGCATTTATAAAAATTGGCGCAGCTGTTTTACAAGCTTCTTCTGCTGCTTCGTTAAGAGTTCTTTCAAATTTTTCCACTTTTGTATCTAAACCCCATTGCATAGCTTTATCTCTTACGGCTTTTGCTTCCGGTGGAAATGGTATTCTTATTAAATCGTTTTTTAGAAATCCTCCAATTGCAGAAGCTTGCTCAGAACCTTTGTTTACACCAACATTTAAGGCTTCTTTAAGACCTTTTATAACTTGATCATTGCTTAAAGCACTAGACCCTTCTTTTTTTTGTTTTGGGATTTGAGATTTTACCTTATTGGATATCTTATTGATATTTATTTGTCCAATACAATGGCTAAACATGAAAATTGTACATGTTATTAGTAAAGAAAATTTTATTTTATTTTTCATTAATTAATATTTAATGTTAAAGTATCAAAAATTTTGCCAAACTAATTCTTAATATTAAAACTTAATTTTAATTTAACAGAATGAAGTGTGAATTAATTTCTGTAGGAGATGAATTGTTAATTGGACAAACAATTAATACCAATGCTTCTTGGCTTGGAGAGCAACTAAATAATCTTGGTTTTACAATAGCGCATGGCCTGGTTATTTCAGATCAAAAAAAAGATATTGTTAACGCCCTAAATCAAGCAGAAAATAGATCTGATATTGTTTTAATTACAGGGGGACTTGGACCTACTAATGATGATATTACTAAGCACACTTTAACAGAGTATTTTAATACCACTTTAGAGCTGGATAAAGAAATTGAACAAAATATAATAGATTATTTTACTAATAGAAATCTACCAATTTTACAGACCAATAAAGACCAAGCTCTCATTCCAAAAGCTTGTCAAGTTTTACCCAATAGTAGGGGGTCGGCTAGTGGAATGTGGTTTGAAAAAAACGGAGTAATTTTTATTTCCTTGCCTGGTGTCCCTTATGAAATGAAGGGAATTATGAACGACCATGTTTTTACCAAGTTATTAGCTCTTAAAGGAGAAGGTAGTGTAGTAATTAATAGAACTGTAAGAACCCATGGAATGGGAGAATCTTTTTTAGCTGAGGTAATAAAATCCTGGGAAAATAATTTGTTAAAAGACGATTTGAAACTTGCCTATTTACCATCTCCAGGAATAGTTAAATTGAGAATTTCTATTATTGGAAAAGACAAAGCTTCTTCGGAAGAAAAGTTAAATTACTACGTTTCAGAACTCGTTAAACTTATTCCAGATCAAATATATGGTTATGGAAATGCCTCTATGGAAGGCGTAGTTGGGGAGTTACTAAAAGAGAACAATCGAACCCTTTCAACTGCTGAGAGTTGTACTGGTGGTAATGTTTCTAAGATGCTTACTAGCATAAGCGGAAGTTCTTCTTTTTTTAATGGAAGTATTGTTTCTTATTCCAATCAATCAAAATCAGAACTATTGGATGTAAATGAACAAAATATTGAAAAATATGGTGCTGTAAGCCAACAAGTAGTAGAGCAAATGGCAGCAAACGTTAGGTTGAAATTTAATTCTGACTTCGGAATTTCAACTTCTGGGATTGCTGGGCCAAGTGGAGGAACTACTGAAAAACCAGTAGGAACTGTATGGATAGCAGTGGCTAATAAAGACAAAGTGGTTTCTAAAAAACTAAATTTAGGTTACAACAGAGAAAGAAACATTCATGTTTCATCACTCTCTGTTTTAAATTTATTGAGATTAGAACTGTTAAAAAATTAGAATTTTCTTAGCCAAGAAATCATTGGAACCGGTGCAGAATTTAACCCGTTTATTTCATCGTAATTAATAAATCCAGCCAAGGCAACTTGAAATGCTTTTTCATAAGATTGATTGAACCTCATAGCCGGCATCAATATAAAAGTAATATTTCTGCTAGTTTCAGGACTAATTACACCCTCGCCATAGACAGCCGTAAAGTTAGTTAATTGCGTATTTCCTGTTGCATTATTGTATCTCTCATAAGTAATTTCTTTTTCCTTAGAAGTATAATTTACTTTTGCCTTGTTTGCAATAAAAATCATAGAATCAAATATAAAGCTTGCTTTTTTTCCAATAGGAGCAATTCCAGAAACACCAATTACTGTAGCTAGCTGTTGATTTCTGTAAAGGTATCTATCGTTAAAATTAGAATTCCAGTTATAAAGTCCCAACGAATCTTCAAAAGCCATCTGCGCATTCCAATCGTCTTCAGCTATAGGATATGGATGATCCTGGTCGTAAAAACTATAGGAATATTTGTCACCAATTTCTCTAGCACCGCTCATAAAATCTGTATTGTTGGTAGGCCAATTAATATGTGCCAAACCTGCAGAAAAACTTATGTTAGAGGTTCTGTCCCCAATTGTAATAGTTCCCCAATGCAAACCACCATAGGTCTGCCCTTGGTTGATATATCCTGAAGAACCCAATATACTTCCAACTGAAACATGTAATTTATTTTTACTAAATATTTGTTGCTTTAAAACCAACCCTATTGGACTTGCTATCCAACTTGCCATTACCCCTAAAGAGGTTTTATTTCCTACACTAAAATGAACTTCTGGTCCATAAATATGAACTAGAGCATAGTTTTCATTTTTTTTAATAGGAAGAGCGTTGTTGGTAAAATAATACCTTGTTGTAAATGGTCCAGATGCTCTAAACTCCCCATTTTTATTACTTTTTACGTTCTCATCTACTTTAGAAATGGAAGAAATTTCAGACTTATTTATGTATATTTTTCCAATAGTTTTTGTGATTAGAAGAATTTCTCTTCCATCATCAGAAACTATTTCACCTATGTATTCTCCACCACTATTCTTAATTATAAGAACCAAGTTTTCGTTTTTCTCTTCATTCTCAGTGGATGTTTGGGCAGATACCTGAAATGCAAATAAAACTAATATTAAAAAAGTAATTGTATTTTTCATAGTATGTAAATATACGCAATATTCTAGGATGGGAAGGGGTTGGTAGTTGAAATTACCATCTTTATGGTATCCAAAATTATTTATTTACTGCCCATTTTTCAATTTCATCAATGGCATCTTTTTTGTCACCCCAAACAATAAATTCCATCTTATTTGGTCCTTTGTAATTACAAAACCAAGTTTTAATAATTGTTTTCATAGAACTTGGTAAAGAGTCCTTTGAAAAGTTTATTTTGCTATTTTTTAAAGTGGCAATAACTTTATGATCTTCTTGCCCACGATCTAATAGTCTTAGAATTGCTACTGGGTTTATTTCTACTTTTTTTCCTTGTTGAATAGATTCAGAAATAATTAAAACATCCAACGCATCTCCGTCTCCCCCAATTTCAGGATCCATATAGGTATTGGATATAAAACCATAATTTCCAGGATATGGAAGATAATTTATAGTGCGTTCTACTCCGTTTTTGGTTTCAATTTCAAAAGTTTTGGTACTGTAATTGTATTCAAACTTTTTATTGGTGCCAGCTGGAATTTCTACAATTGCTGTATAATTATTAGATAGGTTTATTATTTCTTTTTTCTCTGTTGAGCAGCTCGAAACCATCCAACAAAAGATACAAATTGAAATAATTTTCTTCACTATTTTAGTCTCGGTTGTAATAAATAGTAACTGCTGCAGTGTCTCTTAAAAAGTCTATTTTATCTACTTTTACTTCGTGAATTGGCAGTCCAGTTCTCTCTTTTAAGTCTTTAATTAGCTCTTGTTTATTCTCAGGTTTTATAAGTTCTATTTTCTCATATACAATGTTTTTCTTTTCCTCAATAGTTTGAAACCACAATCTGTCTATTAAGTAAGTTATTAGGGTAATTAAACCATTGGAGAACAACACCTCGAAAATACTTACGGATTTATTTGAAAGAGCATTGATCATAGAAATTCCAATAACAATGAACAAATAAGTCATTTGTCTTATAGGAATGGCTTCTGTACGATACCTTAGAATACCGAAAACTGCAAATAATCCCAAAGCAAATCCCATTTCCATAGGAACTTTTCTTAGAAGAAAACAAATGAAAAAAGTAAGTATATTGAACATTATGTAAGTAAATACATAATCTTTATCATCTTTTACTCTGTAGTAAATAAGTCTTACAATTATGATTAGAAAAATAAAGTTTATTCCAAATTTGAATAACAACTTTGAAAAGTCTTCTAAATTAAAAAAATCAATTCCATACAATTCCATTCTTGCTTATTTTATTAATGAATAATAGTTTTCTTTTAAAATTATTGTATTTCAAATTTGGATTTAAAATACAAGATCCAATAGTATATTTGCTGAATATAGTTGGTCTAATTCTTTTAAGCTTTAAAATTGAGAGTATTTCAGACTTTCTATTTCCTTTTTCTCTCTTTACCTCAATAATACAAATATTTTCTAATTCTTTATTTAAATTATCAGAACTAAACTTCAAATTTAAATCTATTGTGACACGTTCTTTTGTTTGAAAATTGACCAAGGTAATTCTATCAAAATTATTTTTAATTGTTATTTCAAAATTCTTTAAGGAGTAAGGTGTTTGTTCCTCTAAAAATTTGATATTTTTTTTGTTTAATTCCTTTTCTTTAAAAGGAACACCAATTCTAGTTTTTTTAGTAACCCCTTTATTGGATTTAAATTTAACTTCTAAAAAAGTTTTCTTAGACTCTATGTAATCTCTAAATCTAATTTTATATCTGTTTAACTTCCCGTTTTGGTGATTTTTAAATAGTGTTTTATTATCGTTGTCAAAATACTCTGTTTGATAATTGAAAAATCTTTTTCCATCTATTTCAAGACAGTAATATTTATCGCTAATTTTTGATAAAACTTCTAAAGTGTTGTCAAGGGAAACTGTAAATTTTTCATCCACTCTTTCCATTAATGCAACTTCATCCATAGCTGCTAAACTTATGGGTTTATAATTTAATAATATGGAATGAATATCAGACATTTAAAATCTTTGTTCCTTTAGTTTTTCTTAAAAGTAGCTTTACCATACTTTTTACCATAAAGATAATCTATTACATTATTTTGAAAAACTTTATCTTTTTCGCCATTAAAAGTAAGACTAGAATGGTACTCTATAAGATTATTTACTGAACAATTGGTAATCTCATCACTAGTAGATAAAATCTCTGCAGGGCCAAACTCTCCCTTTTTTTGAAAAGCACAATAACCAATTTCACAATCCAATAATTTATTTTCAATAGATTCAACGACTGATAAATCTTTTGAAATAATTCCCATAGAAGAATTTTGGACGGTACATTTACTAGCTTTTAATTTACTTTCTTCTCCTGCACTTATAGCCTTGTCTTTAATATTTAAAAACTTACTTTCTGATATTTCTAATCTTCCACCAGAAATATCAACACCATCATTCCCGCAATTTAAAAAGCTGCAGTTTTTTAAGAATCCAACACAAAAATCTGCATCAAATGCATCTGAAAATGTATTTTCAATTTTAATATTTCCTATTTTAAATTCACATCTAAATAAATTTACAGCATCTTCACTTTTTAGATTTTTAAAGTCACTATTTTCAATAGTTACTTTTCCACCATATACTGTAAATGCACTTGGTAGGCTCTGGTGAATATATTTCAAAGTGTCGTACAAGGAAAATTGATTGGAAAAATCTAGGTAGTTAATTTTACTTGAGTCGCTGTTTTGAATGATATGAATTCCTTCTCCAGTGCTATCCGAAGATGTTACTTTCACCATTTTACCAATTTCTCCGTTTATATTAAAAGCACTATAGGATAAAATACTACCAGAACTTGTTAAGTCAATGGTCTCACCTGCTTTTAAAACAACCTTAAGTCCTTTTGGAATCATAATCTTATTTCTTATAATGGTGTTTCTTTTTTTAAGAACAACTGAATTTGAATCTTCAGAATATTTAAAATATTTTAAAAAATCTAAGGATATTTCAGGGCTGTAAATTTCAGGATCTTGAGTTGGTAAAACAGCTACTTTCGTACCGAAAAAAATTGGTTCTAACCGAAAAGTTACTGGGTTTAGGTAATAATAATTAGGATTTAAATTTTTAAAATATTTTTTGGATAGGTCTTTAAACTTTATCCAATCAATTTCATTAAAATATTTATTATTGAGTCTTTCTGTTTTGACTAATTCTTTTACTGAGTTTACAAATTTAGGAGGTATATTTTCGCCTTTTGTAGTACCTACTCTAAGAGAATCGTTAATTTCTATTTTGAAAATTACACCCTCTCTCTTTGAATTGGACTCAATAAGTCTTTTCCCTATTTCTTCCTGAAATAAATAATCTTTGTTTTCAATGGTAATTAATTTAGAATAAACTCCAATGAGATCGTTAGATTTTAAATCTTCATTAAAAGAAATAATTGATCGGGCTAATTCTAAATCATTGCTATTATTAAGAGCGTATAATCTAAACTTTTTTTTCCTGTAGAGTCTTTTTCCATTTTTACAATGAATGGAAATATATTCATGGGTTTTAAATACTTTTACTTTGATAGTATCGCTTTCAAGATATAAATTAACCAGTTCATTATTTTCTATATTCAATATTGATTTTTTAAATGAAAAGCTGTTGATTGCTTGTTTTTTATTTTCCTGACAAGAACTTAAGAAAAAAGCTAATAACATAAATGTGACAATTTTATTAATCATTTAATTTTATAATAATGGATAATTTTTCCAAACAAAATTTTACAAATGTAAAATTACTTGGAGATTAATTGCAGACTAGATATATCTATTTGATACAAATCAGCATCTCCCATGTTATCGAAGTCATAATAGCCACCTACATAAGCAGTATTTCCATCTTTTGAAATACATATTGTTTTTTCTTCCATGGTAGTATTAATAGGGCTTCCTATGTTAATAGGTGAACTCCAATTTTCATGTCCGCCGGTACAATAGTATATGTCGTAACTTCCAACGCTTTGTTTTCTTCCATTTGATGTAAAGAAAAGTAAGTTTCCACTAGGGTGAATAAAAACACATTTTTCATCTCCTATGGTATTAATTTCGTTCCCTAGGTGAATTGGTTCTGAATAAGTTTTATTAGTTTTTTTAACATAATATATATCTGTTTTGCCTAGACCAGTTGGTCTTTCAGAAACAAAATATATATAAGATTCATCCTCTGTAATACTAGCAGAACTTTCAAAATAGGAACTATTTATTTTATTACTGATTTTTTTATCTCTATTCAAAATTGGTTTTGGAGAAGACCAACTACCAGATTTTGTGTATGCAGCTTCATAAATATCTCCACTTCTGGTTAAATATGGAATATTTCTGTAAATGATTATGGAATTATCAGCTTTAAAACTTAAAGAGGCATCGTGAAAATCAGTATTTATTTTCCCCAATTTGTTGGAAGGATTCAACCACTTTTCCCCAATACTATCCCATTTAGATAAGTATATATCTGAAAAATACTGATGGTCAAAATACTGATCAACATTTCCTCCTTTGGTATCTGCTCTTCTGGAAGTAAACATTAAATATTTTCCATTATTGCTCAACGATGGTGCAAAATCAGATCCTTTAGAATTAAGAACAGGACCCATATTTGAAATAATTATTTTATTATTTGTTTTCTTCAATTCTAACTCTGCAAAAGCCAATTGACTAATTTTTAAATCAATCGAGTAGTCTTTTATTTTTTGTTTAGATTTTATTTCAGAAACAAATTTTTCATAACTGGTTTTAGATTTTTTTAATTCCTCTAGTCTAAAGTAAATTTCTCCCATTAAATAATGTAAATCTTCATCTACTTTTGGGTCGTTCTTTTCTGCAATTTCTGCATGGTATTTTGCCTTTTTATAATCATGTAATTTGTAATAACATCTTGAAATTCCGAAATGAGCTTTTGCGCTTGAGGGATTTAATGCAATAATCTCTTTGTAATTTAAAAGAGCAGTTTTAATATTTCCTTGTAAATAAAGTTGCTTTGTTTCTGTAAGTTTTATTTGAGATTTAGTTTTGTTTAAAAGACCTTCCTCTTGCGATAAAACTGATTTTACATTGCATATTAAAAGAAATAATAGAACTAGCTTGAAAATAAATTTTTGGTGTTTCATAAGAAATATTGTTTTCTAAAATTAAATAAATATAATGGTATTGTCATAATTTTAGTTTACTATCCACCATATTGTTAAATTTACAATATTAAAACATAGATATGTCCAATTATTCATTGAATGCCATTAGTCCTATTGACGGACGTTATTTTAACAAAACAAAGGTCCTTAGTTCTTTTTTTTCTGAGTCCTCTTTGATTCGTTATAGAGTAAAAGTAGAAATTGAATACTTTATATCCTTATGTGAATTACCTCTTCCACAGTTAAAAAATTTTGACAGTAACCTTTTTAAAACTTTAAGATCTTACTACGAAGTTTTTAATCATAGCGATGCCCAAAGAGTAAAAGATATTGAAACTATAACCAATCACGATGTAAAAGCTGTTGAGTATTTTATTAAAGAAAGAATGGAGAAAGATGGTATTGGTGATGCTAAGGAGTTTGTTCATTTTGGACTTACTTCTCAAGACATTAATAACACTGCTATTCCAATGAGTATAAAGGATGCATTAGAAAAAATATATCAACCTGCGATTGATAATCTTATTAAGAATTTAGAAATTCTTTCCAGTAAGTGGTCCTCTATTCCAATGTTGGCTAAAACCCATGGTCAGCCTGCATCTCCAACCAAACTTGGCAAAGAACTTTATGTATTTGTGGAAAGATTAAATCAACAGTTAGAAATCCTTAAATCCATAACCCATGCTGGTAAATTTGGAGGAGCAACTGGAAATTTTAATGCCCATCATGTTGCTTACCCGTCCATAGATTGGAAAAAATTTGCCAACGATTTCTTAGTAGATAAACTAAAATTGGTAAGATCTCAAACAACAACCCAAATTGAACACTACGATCATTTGGCATCTTTATTTGATGTTGTTAAAAGAATAAATACGATAATATTGGATTTAAACAGAGATATGTGGACCTATATTTCTATGGATTATTTTAAACAGAAAATTAAAAAAGGAGAAATTGGATCTTCTGCCATGCCTCATAAGGTGAATCCTATTGACTTTGAGAATTCAGAAGGAAATATTGGGATTGCCAATGCGATTTTAGAGCATTTAAGTGCTAAACTTCCAGTAAGCAGACTACAAAGAGATTTAACAGATAGTACAGTTCTTAGAAATGTTGGTGTCCCTTTCTCCCATGGACTTATTGCAATTTTATCTACTCAAAAAGGATTGGATAAACTTCTTCTAAACAACGATGCTATGGAAAAAGATTTAGAAAATAATTGGGCGGTAGTTGCAGAAGCGATTCAAACCATTTTAAGAAGGGAGGGAGTTAAAAACCCATACGAATTATTGAAAAATCTAACAAGGAAAAATGAGAAAATCACAGAAAAATCAATGAAAATTTTTATAGATAATTTGGATGTTTCTGAAGATTTAAAAACAGAGTTGAATCAAATAACTCCTTTCAACTATACAGGTATATAAATTTTTTTTAAAGTTTCATTAGTGTTACTGCTGCTATACAAGCAGTTTCAGTTCTTAGTCTGTTATTTCCAAGACTAATCATTTTATAATTATTTTCTTTTGCAAGTTCTATTTCCTCAAAGGTGAAATCTCCTTCTGGACCTATGACTACAACTTGAGATTCTAAAGAGTTTGAATTTTTTTTTAGTTGAATTTTTTCTCCTTCTTTACAGTGAGCTAGAAACTTTAATTTGTATGAGATTTTTTTTATGAAGTCGTTAAATTTTCCTGCAGGATGAATTGTTGGCAACCAAAACCTTTGCGACTGTTTAATGGAAGAAATTAAAATTTTTTCAAACTTTTCTGTATTCCATTTTCTCCTTTCAGAATTTTGTGAAATAAGTGGGAAAAAATCAGTAACACCAATTTCTGTAGCTTTTTCAATGATTAATTTATTTCTATCGCTATTTTTTGTAGGACAAAATGCAAGAGCTAATGGAACAGGCTTTTTAATTTCTTTTAGCTCATAGATTTTAATTTTTGTTTTTTTTGGATTGGAATCGATAATTTCTCCTTTTCCATACAGTCCATTACCATTTATAATTGATAACTCGTCTTTGTTCTTCATTCTTAAAACCTTTATGGCATGCCGAGATTCACTTTCGGTCAAAAAGCATATTCCATTTTCTATACTATCTGTTAAAAAAGTTGTCACTCCGATATTATTTTAAGCATAATTCAATGTAAATATTTAAAATTGAAAAAAAATAATGTAATTTAGAATCAATTACTTACTAAATTAACAATCAAAACCCATACCATGAATTTTTTTAAATATCTTTTTTCAATTGCGATAGTTCTTTCTTTTTTTACTGTTAATGCTCAGACAAAAAAAATAGAAGATGTTGAATTCAATTCTGTTCAAGAAATTAACGGAGAAAAAACTGTTCTGAACGGAGGAGGTTTAAGAGAGAAATATGGATTTATGGATTTGTATGTTGGAGGACTATACATAAATAAAACATCTTCTGATGCTGATAAGATAGTTATGGCAGATGAAAATATGGGAATTAGAATTGTTATTGTTTCTGGATTAGTTACTAGAGAAAGATTTATTGAAGCTTTGGAGGAAGGATTTGTTAATACAACCGCTGGAAAATCATCTTCATCTGATGTAGACAAGTTTAAAAAATTCTTAAGTGATCCTTTTGTAGAGGGAGACGAAATTGTTCTTAATTACCATAAGGGCGAAGCTGTTCACTTATACAAAAACAATAAAGAAAGAGGAACATTTGACGGATTAGAGTTTAAACAAGCACTTTTTGGTATTTGGCTTGGTGGAAATCCTGCAGATGACAGTCTAAAAGATGAAATGCTAGGACTTTAATTAGTTATTATACTGCTTTTAAACTCAAGTCCATATTGTTCACGGAGTGAGTCAAGGCACCAACTGAAATATAATCAACACCACACATAGCATAGTTTTTTACTGTATCTAAATTTATACCACCGGAAGCCTCTGTTTCATATACACCATTGATTAATTCAACTCCAGTTTTTAAATCTTGATAATTAAAATTATCCATCATTATTCTATGTATATTTCCACACTCTAAAACTTTTCTAACTTCCTCTAAATTTCTAGTTTCAATTTCAATTTTTATATCCAATTTATTCTCTTTTAAATAGCTATTGGTTTTTTTAATTGCTTGTGGGATTCCACCTGCAAAATCTATGTGGTTATCTTTAAGCATAATCATGTCGTAAAGTCCAAATCTATGGTTGTAACCGCCTCCTATTTTAACAGCTTGTTTTTCTAAAAACCTATTTAAAGGAGTAGTTTTTCTTGTGTCTAAAATTTTACTATTCAAACCTTTTAGTTTTTCCACATACATATTAGTCAAAGTTGAAATAGCACTCATTCTTTGCATTACATTTAAAACCAATCTTTCAATAGTTAATATAGAGATAGATTTACCACTTACGATAAAAGCAACATCGCCAATAGTTACTTTTTGTCCATCTTTTAAAATACTTTTAAAATCAATAGTTGGATCATAGCAATTAAATATTTCTTTAGCTAAATTAATTCCAGAAATGATTCCATTTTCTTTTACTAGGAGTTTTGCCGAACCTACACTATTTTTTGGTATACAAGAAAGGGTAGAGTGGTCGCCTTGCTTAACGTCTTCTTGAATTGCTAGTTTTACAAATTGATTTATTTCCATAATTTAAAGATTAGAAATATTTTTAAAATATTGATTCATATTATTTTTAAAATTTTCAGGTCTATCCACACAAAATTTTTCTAGAACACTCAACCCCTTTTTATATTTTTTTGTTCCATTTTTATAACCCCATCTACTATAGTGTTCTTCAACCATTGGTGAAAATGATTTTTTAAATTCTATAAGATTGGCCATTAAATTTTCTGATGAAAGTTCATTTTCAAGTAAATAATTAACTCTTTTAGTAAATAACATTTCAAATTCACTTTGTTTTAGTAAATAATTAATTAATTCTCCTCCTAAAGCTGGAGACCAATCTCTTTGAACATAATCAAACATATTAAATTCCGGATTTCCTACGCATGCATCCATATCTATCAAAACAGCATTCCAAGGCTTATTGCCTCTTCTTTTTTTCCAAAAAAAAGTGTTGTTGCAAGGCCAGTCGTTATTTTGAAAGAATAGTTCAATTATGAACCAATCTACAATCGAACTCATATTGAATTTTTTGGCAATTTTTTCATAATTAGTTTTTGGATTTTTCTTTATTTCTAGAAGTAAACTATTCAAATCACCATATCCCTCTTTTTTTGAATAACCCTTGTCATCCGCATCGATTAATTTTTTTTCTTTTGTTTTATATTTATTAGAAATTGCCTTTAGATCCATTCTCTCTCTCAAGCCATGAATTCCCCAGTATTCTCCGTTTAAATAAACCAAAACTGGTTGGTAGCTCATTACATCTACGTTTAAATTTTTACATATTTTAGAAATCCAACCATCGACAAATATTTCGTTTCCCCATCCAGAAAAAGAAGACCTCAAAATAATTTTGTCAACTTGATGATCTAGCTCTAAAAGAGTATTTACATTGTTTTTTTGATGGATGTAAAATCTGAGGCTTTTTTGAGGTGCTAAAGGAGTAACATATCCATGAATTCTAAAAGGGAAACTGCCCTTTAAAAATATTTCTTTTTTGTTAAATATTTCAATTTTTCCTGTTTGCTTTCTCTTTTTAAACTTGTAGAAATTTCCAGATGTTTGGTCTTTTTCTCTATTAAAACTATTCCCTGGAACATAGCATCCTTCTTCATCATCAAATAAAGTTTTGGAATCAACTTTTAAATTTACAATTGCAAATTTAAGTTCGGATTTTAAACCCAATAAATAATTATAAATTGAAGAATCCACGATAATATTATTTTTTAGTGCAAGTACCTTAATTTGATGAAAGGAAGAAAATTCACCTATTGGTGCTTTCCAATTATTTACGTATTTACTGTAATCTTCAATTGCTGTTGGGATGTTAATTAGCTTGGGAATTAATTTTTTTAAATGGTAAGTAATTTCATTGGATCCTGTAATTGTATCTAGATTGTAAATCAATTTTAATTTTAAATCACTTTCGGTTTTGAATGTAACTAAAATGGAATCTTCGCTATAGCTTCCAGAAATATAATTGCTGGATATATTGGAGGAATTGACACCGTACAACGGAGAAAAAAAGTTTTTTGTTTTTTTAGAATTATTACAGCTTATTATTAAGATTGTAATTATAAATAAAATTGACTTTTTTTTCATTTGATTTAATCTCGCGTAAAAATACAAATACTTCTATATAGATTTAATTTTTTTATTTTCAACATAATTAAATCATCTTTATTATTAAGAGATATACTATTTTAAAAGAATAATTAAATATTTTTGTCGTTATGGTATTGAGTTTAGAAAACTTAAAAAGTAATAAATGAAAATAATAAGATTTATATTTTCAAAATTCTTCTGGATAAACTTCCTTTTGGCCAGTGCAACTTTATACGGAATTTTCTATTATACAATGGATAATCTAGATAAATACACCAACCATAATATTAAAATTGAAGTTCCCAATTTATTAGGTATTCAAATCAATAATTTAAATGATACTTTAGAAAAATTAGAACTAAGGTATGAAATACGAGACTCGATATATTCTGAAAACCATCCAATGGGTATGATTATTCAACAAGATCCAAAACCACATTCAGAAGACTTTCCAAACTATATAAAGCCCAATAGGAACCTATATTTAACTATTGTAAAAAAACAAGAAATTTACAAAACCGTCCCAGATTTAATGTCCAATGTTAATTCTAAAAATATTGGCAAAACCAAATTAGAAAGGCTTGGGTTTAAGGTGGATTTAGAAATGAGAAATCATAAAGACAGAGACAAAGTACTTGAAATTAGGTTCCAAGATGAGATTGTTAAAGCTGGAAGAAAATTATTAAAAGGGGCTACTTTAAAATTAATTTATGGATCTGGCGATAAAGGGAAGCCAATTGAATTACCAGATTTTAGAGGAATGAATATCTATTTAGCAAATAATAAAGCAAGCGAAATAGGACTTGAACTAGAGATTAATTACAATGATTCTGTTCTTGATTTTAAGGATTCAAACCGTGCAGTAATCTTCAATCAATACCCATCCCCCAAGACGGATAACAAATCCTTTATTTCAATTGGAAGTTTAGTGATAATAGATGCAAATCTTTCCACCCCGTTGGATAGTATTTATGCCAAAGACACCGTAGGATTAAACTATAATATTTGAAAAATTTTTTTTCGCTTTCTTTCTTTTTAATTCCATTCTTTCTTGTTTCTCAGGAGAGTCTCCAGCCTCTGAGAACCAATATGTCATTGTTGGATATTTCATCTTCTAAAAGAACGCAGTCCATAGAGAATTTTGATTTTATTTATTTGACAGACACCCTTAGTTTGCCATTAATTGATGATTTTTCTACCAATAAATTTAAAGTATACAAAACCGATACAAGTGGTCCTAATATTTCAGATTCTTCCTGGAATTATCTGTTCTTTTTAGATGGGAGTTTGGTTCCTCTTACAAATAGCTATATGTCTTCTCCAACCTTCACCTATGCTTATGATAGCATAAATTCTAACGGGCTGGATACTCTAATTATGTTAACAATTCAAAACGATCCAGATACATTAATAATAAATAATCTTTTCTATTACCCTATTACCAGTGATACAATAATTTTATGGCCAAATGTTACTATTATAGATTCACTTTGGACAGCAGCTAGTCCTGATACAACTTTTGCCAATCTTTCTTCGGATTACAGTCAAGATTCTATTTCTTTATATTTTGTTTCTCCTGAAATTGAAGACTTAAATAAAATCTGGTTAGACAACGATGTATTTTTAAATTACAATTACCCAAAAAATCCTTGGACTCTTGGCGTAGTTACTTTTGATGGTTTAAACTCGTCTGGTAATCCGTATGATTGGACTACCGGGGCTACAGACTGGTCAGATCAATTAACTTCTAAACCAATTTTTTTAGGCAATAAAGATATTAGCGATTCCTTGTATTTCTCTTTCTATTTTCAAGCTGGAGGATATGGGGAAACACCAGATTCAGACGATTCACTCCTATTAGAATTTTATAATCCTTCTAACAACGAGTGGAATTCGGTTTGGTCTACCAACGGTTTTGATAGCGATCAATGGTATTATGAGCATATTCTACTGGATTCCTCAAAATATTTTCAAGATGGATTTAGATTTAGGTTTAATTCTTACGGAAGTCTAAATGGGAGTTTAGACCACTGGAATCTTGACTATGTTTATTTCAATGAAAGTCGTTCTATGAACGATACACTAATGCAAGATTGGGCATTCACATCTCCACCAGTTTCCATGCTAGACAATTATAGTTCTGTCCCTTGGAAACATTTTAAAAATACAACTTCTGACATATTGCTAAAAAACGCTATAATTCCATCCTATAACTCATCTGATAATCCCAAATTATTACAACCTTGTTCCATGGATTTGTTTTACGAAGATATATTACAATCCTCTTTTCCATATTCGGCCACTGTTCTAAACGTTCCGGAATTAAGTTATTTTGATATGTTTTACGATTTTGGATCTACTTTTGAGCTTAATACTTCACTTACAGATACTTTTGTAGATTATACTTACAGATTTTATTTATCTACCAATACAACGCCTGAAAGATTAAGTGTAAATGATACTATTTTACACCATCAGTCATTTCAAAATTATTATTCTTACGACGATGGTTCTGCAGAAGCTGCTTATGGTTTAATAGGTAATGGAGTAGAACTAGCCTATAGGTTTTCAATTTTAGAGGGTAACGGAACAGATACTTTAAAAAGTATTAAAATACATTTTTCTCCCTCTGTAAATGATGCTTCTAATGATCCATTTTTTCTTCAAATATGGGACGATAGTTTGGGGTCTCCAGGAAGTTTGATTTATACTACAGACGATTTTGATTTTCCCGAGCTTTACTATCCAGAGTATAACTCAGGGCTGAATGGATTCTTTGAATACGAATTACCTTCTTTAGTTCCTGTAAGTGATACATTTTATATAGGCTGGAAACAGACTTCATCCTCAAGATTAAATATAGGTTTTGATAAAAACATTAATAGAAAACTTGATATATTTTACAATTTAGGTTCGGGTTTTCAAAATACCATTTTTGATGGTGCGCTCATGATGCGTCCTGTATTTGTTTCACCAATGGATAATGTTGTGAACTATCCAGAGTTGCTTAGTAAAGAGGAAAATATTTCCTTTTACCCAAATCCTGCAGACGATTTAGTTCTAATTTCTAATAAAGATGTTGAGAGTATTGAAATTTACGATTTGAATGGAAGAATGGTAAATATTTTAAGTATGGACCATGAAAACTCTATTATGGTTAAAAACTTACTCAATGGTATTTATCTCATAAAGTTTAAATTTAAAAATGGAGAAATTAAAGTTGAAAAACTAATTGTCCAACATCATTAATGACTAAGGAAGTTAAAAATATTGACGATCAGGAGGAAGAGCTGTTTGAACACTACAATTTTATAGCTGATAAAGGGCAAGAGAAATTAAGAATTGATAAGTTTTTAATGGCTCGAATTGCAAATACATCTAGGAACAAAATTCAAATTGCTGCTCATAATGGAAATATTCTAGTTAATAAATTACCAGTGAAGCCAAATTACAAGGTAAAGCCAAAAGATGAGGTTTCTATAGTTTTACCTTATCCAGTAAGGCAATTAGAGTTAATTCCACAAGATATTCCTGTTGATATTATTTATGAAGATGATCAATTATGTTTGGTTAATAAATCTGCAAATATGGTGGTTCATCCAGGATATGGAAATTACGATGGTACATTAGTAAATGCATTGTTATACCATTTCGAAAAATTACCGGAACTACCATCTGATTATTTTGGTCGACCAGGACTGGTTCATCGACTAGACAAACATACTACAGGAATAATGGTAGTAGCTAAGACAGAGAATACTTTAACCAATTTGGCAAAGCAATTTTTTGATAGAACTACTAAAAGAAGATATCATGCACTAGTTTGGGGCGATGTTGAAAAGGAGGAAGGAACAGTAGATTTATATTTAGGTAGATCTTTAAAGAATAGAAAATTAATGACGTGTTATCCAGAAAAAGATCATGGCAAGCATGCCGTTACTCATTATAGTGTAATTGAAAGGTTTGGTTACGTTACCCTTATAGAATGCAGGCTTGAAACGGGCAGAACACATCAAATAAGGGCGCATATGAAACATATTGGACACCCGCTTTTTAATGATTTAGAATATGGCGGTGATACAATTGTAAAAGGAACAAGTTTTACGAAATACAAGCAATTTGTAGAAAATTGTTTTAAGCTTTTACCAGGACAAGCTCTTCATGCAAAGTCACTCGGGTTTTACCATCCAACTCTGAAAAAAGATTTAAGTTATGATAGTGAGTTGCCAGATTATTTTGAGGAAGTACTTAATAAATGGAGGCGATATTCTCAATCTAGTACTTTTTAAGATATTAAAGTTTTCAACAATTTATTATATAATTCCAAGTACTTTTTACATTAGATGGAGAATCTAATTCATGTACCTAATTTTTGATACTGAAACTACAGGCTTACCTAAAAAGTTTAATGCGCCAATAACCGATTTAGACAATTGGCCAAGGTGTGTTCAAATTGCTTGGCAGCTTCATGACTATGATGGAACATTAATAGAGCACAATGATTTTTTAATTGTACCAGATGGTTACGATATTCCCTATCAATCTGAAAAAATTCATGGCATATCTACTGCATTGGCTAAAACTAAGGGAGAGCCATTAAAAGAGGTATTAAATTCTTTTAAAAATGTTTTAGCCAAAACAAAGGTTTTGGTTGGACAAAATCTAAAGTTTGATTTGAATATTGTCGGATCGGAGTTCCATAGACTAGGGTATGACAATGAATGGCTAAAAATGCCAGTACTTGACACATGTACAGAAAAGTCAGCATTTTTATGCAAACTTCCAGGAGGAAGAGGAGGTAAATTTAAATATCCAACTTTATCTGAGCTTCATCAATGCTTATTTAAAGTGCCTTTTAAAGAAGCGCACAATGCTACGGCAGATGTTGAGGCAACAGCTAGATGTTTTTTTGAACTTATTAGAAAAGGATCTTTCCAAAAATCAGATCTTTTTTTAGATGATGAAAAATATGCCGATTTTTTTGTAAAGAATACTTCAGAATTCACTCCTGCTGGAATCAAGCACATAAATTTATCTAAACAAAGTAAAGCACTTGTAGAGAAAAAAAAATCTGGGGTTAGTAAAACTGTAGTTCCTAAAGAAGATATTTCTCATTTAAAAGACGTACCCTTTTCCCATCTTCATAACAAAACTCAATTTTCTGTACTTCAATCTACTATTCATGTAAAAACTCTAATTGAAAAAGCGGTAGAGTTTGGAATGCCTGCAGTTGCCTTTTCAGATTCTGGGAATATGATGGGGGCATTTCAATTTGTGGAAGCGGGTTTTAAACATAACCAATCCATTGATGAAAAAATTGAAGAGGCTAATAAAAAATCAAATGTTTCAGAAACAGAAATCCAAGATTTAGAAAAGAAAAAAATTCTTCCTATTGTTGGGTGTGAGTTCCAAGTTTGTCCGGACAGAAATGACAAGACTTATAAAAATAATGGCTATCAAGTTCCTTTTTTAGCCAAAAATAAAAAGGGTTATCAAAACCTAATCAAGCTTTCCTCCATCGGATTTATTGAAGGATTTTATTATGTTCCTAGGATAGATAAAAACATAATCTTAGAATATTCCAATGATTTGATTGTAACCACAGGAGGATTGTATGGAGAAATAGCCCAACTAATATTAAATGAAGGGGAACAAAAAGCGGAGGAGTCTCTTTTGTGGTGGAAAGAAAACTTTAAAGATGATTTTTATATAGAAATTGTTAGGCATGGTTTGGAAGAGGAGGAAAAAGTAAATGAGGTTTTACTAAGATTTGCTAAAAAACATTCTATTAAATACTTTGCCTCTAACAATACTCACTATCTAAATAAGGACGATGCAGATGCCCATGATGTACTGTTGTGTATAAAGGATGGGGAAAGAAAATCAACTCCGATTGGCAGAGGAAGAGGTTTTAGATTTGGGTTTTTAAATACCGAATATTACTTTAAATCTCAGAAGGAGATGAAATCTTTATTTTCTGATATTCCTGATTCCATAATAAACACCAATGAAATAATTGCAAAATGTGAATCTTATCGTTTGGCTTCAGATGTATTATTGCCTGAGTTTGAAATACCCGATGAATTTAAAGATCCGAAAGATTTAGAGGATACTTCACTTAAAAATGGAGAAAACAACTACTTAAGACATTTAACTTATCAAGGAGCTAAAGTTAGATACCAAGAATTATCGGACGAAATCAAAGAAAGAATAGATTTTGAGTTAGAAATTATTAGAAATACAGGCTATCCTGGTTATTTTTTGATAGTACAAGATTTTTGTTCTGCAGCTAGAGATATGAATGTTTCAGTTGGCCCTGGAAGAGGTTCTGCCGCTGGTTCTGCTGTAGCATATTGTATAGGAATTACAAATGTTGATCCAATTAAGTACAATCTTCTTTTTGAGAGATTTCTTAATCCAGATAGAGTTTCTTTGCCGGATATTGATATTGATTTTGACGATGAAGGAAGATCAAGAGTAATACAATATGTTATTGATAAATACGGTTCTAGTCAAGTTGCCCAGATAATTACTTATGGTACTATGGCTGCAAAATCTTCAATTAGAGATACTGGAAGAGTTTTGGACTTGCCTTTGCAGCAGACAGATAGGTTGGCAAAGTTGGTTCCTGATGTAAAATTGAATAAATTATTTAGTTGGACTAAACAAGATGTAAAAAGTAATATCTCGCCTGATCAATTAAAAAATGCAGAAGAACTCATTAATAAATTGGAGGAGGAAGGAATTGAAGGAGAAGTTATTAGACAAGCAAAGCTGGTTGAGGGCTCGTTAAGAAATACAGGAATTCATGCATGTGGAGTTATAATCACTCCCTCAGACATAAGAGATTTTGTCCCTGTTTCATTAGCCAAAGATTCCGAAATGTGGTGTACTCAATTTGACAATTCTGTAGCAGAGTCTGCGGGTTTGTTGAAAATGGATTTTCTTGGGCTAAAAACTCTAACTCTAATAAAGGATACCATAAAAATTATAAAAGCGATGTCGGGCAAATCTATAGATATAGATGAAATACCACTTGACGATGAAACAACGTATGAACTTTTTCAAAAAGGAGAAACAGTGGGGATTTTCCAATACGAATCTCCAGGAATGCAAAAACATTTAAAATCTTTGCGACCAACAGCTTTTTCAGATTTAATTGCAATGAATGCGCTTTACAGACCAGGTCCTATTGAATACATACCAAGTTTTATCAAACGGAAGCATGGCAATGAGAAAATAGAATACGATTTACCGGTAATGGAAGACTTTTTAAAAGAAACTTACGGTATTACAGTTTATCAAGAACAGGTTATGCTTTTGTCACAAGAGTTAGCTGGTTTTTCTAAGGGAGAGGCAGATACTTTAAGAAAAGCAATGGGTAAGAAAAAAGTAGACTTGCTAAATAAAATGAAGCCACAATTTCTTTCACAAGGTCAAGAAAGGGGTCATGATACTGAAATTTTAGAAAAAATATGGAAAGATTGGGAGAAGTTTGCTTCTTATGCATTTAATAAGTCACATAGTACTTGTTATGCTTTAATCGCTTACCAAACAGCATATTTAAAAGCACATTACCCTGCAGAATATATGGCTTCAGTACTTAGCAATAATATGAACGATATAAAATCTGTTACTTTTTTCATGAAAGAGTGCAATAGAATGGGATTGAAAGTACTAGGGCCAGATGTCAATGAAAGTTGGTACAAGTTTGCAGTAAATGAAAAAGGCGAAATTAGGTTTGGTCTTGGCGCTGTAAAGGGGGTGGGAGAGGGCCCAGTTAAAAATATTTCTTCAATTCGAAAAGAGACTGGAAAATTCAATACAATTTTTGATTTTATAAAACGGGTTAGCCTTAAAGACTGTAACAAAAGAGTAATTGAAAGTTTAGCCATGGCAGGAGCATTTGATTCATTTAATAATTTTCATCGTGCTCAATTTTTTAATGTAGACGAGAAACAGGTTTCATTTGTAGAAAAATTATTAAAGTTTGGGCAGGCTTTTCAGTCAAAAAGCAATTCCCAGCAGGTAAATATGTTTGATGCCATTGGAGAATCTCTTGAATTGGCTGAGCCACAAATTCCAACGACAGAAGAATGGAGCAATTTTGAGCTTTTGACAAAGGAAAAGGAGGTAGTAGGCATTTATATTTCAGGACATCCATTACAAGATTATCTATTAGAACTAAAATATTTCTGTGATATTAATTTAAAAGTTCTCAATGAAAATTTACAAGAGCTTCCAGAGAGAGAATTTTCTTTTATAGGATTAGTAAGTAGTGCTGCTAATTTAGAAAGTAGAAGAGGAACCAAATACGGAGTTCTAGAGCTTCAGGATATGGAAGGTCAAATGGAGTTTAGGCTTTTTGGTGAACAATATTTGAAATTCATGCATTTTTTAGTGCCCGGTAATTTTTTACATATTAAGGGAAAAGTTCAACAGCGTCCAAAATACTATAAGTCAGATGAATTTCAAAAGGAATATAGAATTCAACAAATTGATGTTTTGGATGATATTCGGGACAAATTGTCTAACTCGTTGTATTTAAAATGGGATTATGAAAGTTTAAAGGAGGATCAAATTAATGACTTAGAAAAATTAATGGGAAAGTACAAAGGGAAAAAGCAAATTATTTTTGAACTATTAGATTCTGAGTCCTCAACTTATGTGACCTTAAATTCAAGAAAGTTTATGTCCAACGTATCAAATGAGTTAATACATGAAATTAGTCAGTTAGATGGATTTTTGGGTTACTCTATTAATAAATCAAATATGGTAAATTATTTAGAAAAAAATAATCCTTAATTATTCTCGGTAAAAAACATTATTTCGCAACATATTTAAACAAAATATATATCTTTGATGATAATTTAAATTTATAAAAATGGCATTAGAGTTTACTGAAGAAAATTTTGAATCTACGGCGTTAAAGTCAGACAAGCTTGTTATGGTAGATTTTTGGGCTGAATGGTGTGGTCCTTGTCGTATGGTGGGGCCTCATGTTGAGGAACTTTCTAAAGAATACGACGGAAAAGCTGTTGTTGGAAAAGTAAATGTCGATCTTCATGGTGGTATTGCTGCTCAGTTTGGAGTAAGAAATATCCCAACTATTGTATTTCTTAAAAATGGAGAATTAGTTGATAAAGTTGTTGGTGCAGTTCCTAAGGACCAACTTGCAGAGAAGTTAGATGCTCACATTTAATTTATCTTACCAGCATTACACTTCCATTTAATTTAATTTGTTCTTGGTCATTTTTAAGTATGTAAAAGTATTGCCCTTCGCTTAATTTTTTTCCATTACTGTTTTCTCCATTCCATTTATTTTCGTAGGGATTTTGATCAAATACTAGATTGCCCCATCGATTGTAAATTTTTATATCAAATAGATCATTGATTCCATAAATTACAAACTCGTCGTTGACTACATCATTATTAGGACTAAAAATATTTGGAATAATAATTTCATTAGGAAAAATAGTAATTTCCAAACAAGAGGTGTCAAAACAATTAAACTCATTCCCAGCTATTAGACATACTGTATAATCCCCTGGATATTTGTAAATATGAGTAGGTTCGTATTCTATACTAGTGGAATCGTCTCCGAAAGACCAGTTATTAACAATCGAAGAATCTATTGAGTTTTGAAAAAAATCAATAGGTTCATCAGGTTCCATTATTGTAGAGTTAAAATTGATAGATATATTGTGATAGTTGGTATCAATTAGAAGAAAGTTGGAGGTATCTCTGCAATTATTGTTGTCTAAGACAACCAATTGATAATTATCTGCAATAAGATTGGATATATCTAAAGAGTCCGATAAGAAATTGTTCCAATAAAACTGTATGCTATCTGCATTAGATGTCACTATAATATTGGAAATAGCTCCATTTTCTTGTCCACAATCTTCATTTTTTATTACCACAAAAGAAGTATCAATTTCTGGTCCTGAAAGGTCAGCAACATTGAAGTTGTGACTAGCAACACATCCCATCCCATCTGTTAATTCTAGAAAAAAGCCACCTCCATTTAAGTTAAATGTATCTAGAGTTAAGGAGCTTTGGGTATTCCAAGTCCAGCTGTAGGGGCTTATTCCTCCGACAATATTAATTCCACTAATGCTTCCATTTTCTTGGTTACATTTTTCACTTTCGACAATAACGTTTGAACTATCAATTATTAAATCAGGAACATCTATACAAAATTGGTGAAAATTGCTAGCTCCACCTGTTGAGGCAGTAAAACCCCAGAAAACCATAGGGTTGCCGTTAAATACATTATTTACTATGTCACCAGTATAATTTAAAACAAGAAAATTATTATAATAGACGTTTAATAAAGTTGCTGCAGGGTCCCATGTAATTCTTAAAGGTTCAGCGATGCAGTTTTCAATTTCTCCTAGGTCGTAGGGCCCTGCAATATTATTGGAAGAAGAATGAATAACATCTCCATCTAAATTAATTGAAATATGGTCGTTAAAGATATCTCCATGAGCTGTATTTTGATAAGTGTCTAAATAAACTCCTAGCGATGGAGAAACACCCCCCAAACCCATTTGACCACCTGAAGAACCAATACTGGTGTTTAAAGGCTGAAGAGCAAACACCATTCCATCTGCTCCTGCCCACTGACTTGTGTTGTTGCAGCCTAAATTTACAGTAAAGCTATAGTCAAAAGGTTGGTTTAAATCGATTTGGTTTATATTCCAAACAGAACCTGCCTTATTGCCCATATCTGGCGTAAGTTGGTAACATTTACAGTTTATTGCACTAGCGTCTCCATTAAGTTGAAATTGAGCGCTTACTGGTGCATTAAAAACAACTAATGTCAGCCATAGTAATATTATATTAGAAAACTTAATTTTAAATATTTTAAACAAAAGTAAAAAAACAAATTTCAATCTTATAATATTCTCACATTGATTACGTTTCTTTATATTTAAGAAAATCTATTTTTAAAAATTGTGACTTACAAATGAAAATTGCACTTATTGGTTATGGAAAGATGGGAAAGCTTTTAGAAATTAAAGCCAAGGAGAGAAACCATACCATTTCTAAAATATTAAAAAATAAAAATTGGACTTCTCAAGATCTAATGGACTCGGATATGGCTATAGATTTTTCAAGTCCAGATTCTGCGGTAGATAATATTCATAAAGCCTTTAAGGCAAATGTTCCGATCGTTGTTGGGACAACTGGGTGGAACAAGGATTTTGATAAAGTAAAAAATTGGTGCAATGAGTATAACGGAGCAATTCTACCTTCCTCCAATTTTTCTTTGGGTGTAAATATTTTTTTTGAAATGAATAAGCAGTTGTCTAAAATAATGAATAGGCAAAAGTCATATTCTGCTAAAATAAGGGAGACCCACCACACCGAAAAAGTGGATTCACCAAGTGGAACAGCAATTACTACAGCAGAAATAATTCTTGAGGAAATAGACCATTATTCAAACTGGGTCTCTAATACCTCTAATTATGGTAATAAATTACCTATAATTGCAAAAAGACAGGCAGGAGTAGCTGGAACTCATCAAGTCATTTACGAAAGTAATATTGACGAGTTGTCTATTTCCCACCGAGCAAAAAATAGAGATGGATTTGCTATTGGGGCAATTATTGCTGCAGAATTTTTATACAATAAAAAAGGACTTTTTTCTATGAAAGACGTCGTAAAATTTTAAGATGATACCATATATTTTATTAATGCTAATGATCGTTGTTTATTTCTTTTCTCTTGGAAAGATTTTTGAAAAGAATGGACGCCAAACGTGGGAGGGTTATGTTCCTATTTACAATATTTATGTCTGGTTAAAAATCATAAAAAAACCATGGTGGTGGATTTTCTTTTTCCCAATTCCATTTGTGAATTTAATTGTTGCTATAGGCTGTAATGTTGAAACTGCAAGATTATTTGGAAAATATTCTGTAAAAGATACTTTGTTAATGATATTATTGCCTTGGTATTACATGCCTTATTTAGCATTTGATTCTAAAAATGTAGTGGTAGAACCCACAGACTGGTCCAAAGTAAAAGACAGAGAACAGAGAACTTGGCATGACCAAATAACTCTGTTTTTTATAGCTCCATTTGTTGGCCATGGACTGTATTTTATTTTTAGACTTATTGGTTCAAAAGACAAGCCCAATAAAAAAACAATGGCTGCAGACTGGACTAATGCTCTAGGATTTGCAATTGTTGCTGCATCTATAATAAGGTCTCTATTTTTTGAAGCCTTTACAATTCCAACAGGCTCAATGGAAAAAACCATGAGAATAGGAGACTATTTATTTGTAAATAAAATGAAATATGGAGCAAAGTTACCTCAAACACCAATTTCTGTTCCCTTTGTTCACAATAGGTTGCCTTTCACCTTTATCCCCTCTTATGTAGACTGGTTTAGTTCTGATTATAGAAGACTGTTTGGATATGGTGAAATTAAAAGGGGAGATATTATGGTATTTAATTGGCCTGTTGGAGATTCTGTAATTGTCCATAATGGGGTTATTGCCCACGATTATTATGCCATATTAAGGAACCAGGCTTTTATAAATTGTGTTAGAGATTTAAAAGCTTATAATAGTAATGGAATTAACTTAAGTTACGATAGGTATCAGCCATTAGAATCGAAATATTTAAATTCTGCCAGGCAAAAGTTAATTAATGGTGGCGGTTTAAGTCAGTCTCCAGTTGGCCCTATTGAAAAAACTGGTGGAATTGCTACTCTTCCTATAGATAAAAAAGAAAATTATATAAAACGCTGTGTAGCAGTTGGTGGAGACACTTTAGAAATTAAAGACAATCTCCTTTATATAAATAGCCAGCCAGAAGAAAAAAAAGAAGAAGTTGTTTTTACTTATAATTTCTATTTTAAGCCTGGGTCTTATATTCCACAAGACAAAATTCTAGAGGATTTTGAAATTTACAGCGACCAGCATACAAGATCAAATATTGAAAACAAATACATAAAAGTTGTAGATACTTCCTATAAGGATTCCTTAGTTTATTTAGAAAAATTAGCTGCTTTTAGTAGAGAACAAATAACTTGTTCTCCAGAGACTGCAAAAATGCTTTCTAGATATTCTGGTTTAGATAGTATGAACCAAGAAATACATCCAAGAGGTTTTAATTATTCTGTTTATGGTCAGTTCTATCCATATTTTCCAAACCATCCTTCTTTTGATTGGTCTAGAGATAATTATGGTCCACTAATAGTTCCAAAAAGTGGGTGGACGGTTGAACTAAGCGACTCTACGTGGATACTTTACAAACGAGCTATTGAGGTTTATGAAAAAAATAAAGTTTCTATTAACTCTAATGGAGATTTCCTTATAAATGATAAAATATCTACTGAATATACCTTTCAACAAAATTATTATTGGTTAATGGGGGATAATAGGCATGGGTCTGCCGATTCAAGATGTTGGGGTTTTGTTCCTGAAGATCATGTAGTTGGAACTGCGTCTTTTGTTTGGTTTTCTAAACATCCTGAGACTGGAATTAGATGGGATAGAATTTTCTCCACTGTTCACTAATGAAGACTGTCCTTAGTTCGGTTTATGCTGGTAATCTTATGTATTATTCAGTTCTTGCAAAATCTTCACAAGTATATATAGATGGATTTGAGAATTTTCACAAGCAATCTTATAGAAACCGGTGTGTCATATCTAGTCCCAATGGACCGCTTAAGTTAATAATTCCTATTATTAGAATTTCCAAAAACATTGTCAAGGATATAAAAATTGACAACCATCAAAATTGGAAAAAAATCCATTGGAAATCTTTAGAAAGTTCTTACAGATCTTCCCCTTATTTTGAGTTTTATGAAGACGAATTTAAGCCGCTCTATTTAGAGAATAAAATAGAATATTTATTGGATTTTAACCAGCAAATTAATTTAGTTCTTTTAAGATGTTTAAATATGGATACTGAGGTTATATTTTCTGATTCCTACATAGAAAAAGGAGGGAAGGTTAATGATTTTAGGGATATAATTCACCCAAGTTCAGTACCAACAGAAACAGTTA
Organism: Flavobacteriales bacterium; assembly: GCA_016780365.1. Lineage (GTDB taxonomy): Bacteria > Bacteroidota > Bacteroidia > Flavobacteriales_D > Parvicellaceae > MED-G20. Next base: position 2,498 of record JADHMB010000004.1, on the reverse strand, counting down.
AAAAAATGAAATACAGCCAGGTATTTCAGGAAAGTCAAGATTTTATTTACAACCTAAGTGTTTTTGATTTGTTGTTTAATCAGGGTCCGTTGGCGAAACAATTGCTGGATTCATAAAGTAGTTACAGGCATTGCTAATTACATTCATTACTTCAGTTCTTATATTCATACTTATTAATTTATGATTTTCAGCATCTGGATAAACTCTATTGGATAGAAAAACGTAGAGAATACCACTTTCAGGATCTGCCCACGTTAAGTTTCCTGTAAATCCAGAATGTCCAAAGCTATCATAGGACACACATTCAAAACAGGTTGGTCCGCCAGCGCCATCTCTAACGGGTTTGTCAAATGCAATTCCTCTTCTGTTTTTATTAGAATTGTAATAAGGAGAGGAGGTATATTTTTCAATAATATCAGAACTTAAAATAGTATCTCCACCATAAGTACCTTTGTTTAAATACATCTGCATGATTACAGCTAGGTCATTTGCGTTTGAAAAAAGACCTGCATGTCCGCCAACTCCGCCTAAAAGAGCAGCCCCTTGGTCGTGAACATATCCATGAATTAGTTGATGTCTAAAAAATGTATCATTTTCAGTTGGTGTTATTCTATTTAAATCCCATTTGTTAAGTGGGTTATAACCGATATTTTGAAGTCCAATTTTACTGTAAATATTTTCTGCGATTAGGTCTTGGCTATTAAAGGTGATTTTTTTAATTATTTCATTGATGAAGTAATACCCGACATCGCTGTATTTATATTTTTTATTTTTATTAATGTCTGTAGAAAGTATTCTTTCAAAAATAGTATCTCTGTAGGAGCTTAGCATATATAAGTTTTTTGCAACTAAGCTTTGGTGAATATTGGACGGAAGCTTGCTGTAGAGTTCGTAGGATGGCATTCCATCATTTAAGGTTTTAATATAAAAAGGTATCCAGGAGGCCAATCCAGCTTGGTGGGTTAAAATTTCTTTTAGTACTAAATTTTTATATTCTGTGGAGTCTAATATTTCTGGTAAGTAAGATCCTAGGGTAGAGTCTACACTGAATCTATTTTCTGACTCTAGTTGCATTAATATTAATGCAGAGCTTGCAATTTTTGTGATGGAAGCCAAGTCGTATATGTCAGAATTTTCAACTTTTTTTGAACTACTATCGTAGGTGTGATTTCCGAAGGATTTGTTAAAGAATACATTTCCGTCTTTGGCAGCTAATATTTGACAACCTGGCATTGCATGGTTATCTATGCCATTATTCACTATAGAATCAATTTTGTAAAGTATACTATCGTTTATATCTAGCTCACTAGGGTTTAGATAGGAAAGTCTAGTTTTGGTAGTGGATAGTCCATCTCCAGATTGGTAATTTTCACATAAATTATTTTCTAAAGAATTACTACAGGAGAGACCACCAAAAACAACTTGGCTAGCATGTTTAAGATTTTTTGGTTTAGAGTTAGGGTTGTATAATATTGCTTGACAGCTGTTGATGATAAGGTCTTCAAAAAAGAGTTTTTTTCCGTGAACATAGTTTAAAATTATTTTATTTTTTGAACTTATTTCTTGGATTAAATTGGCAATTTCAAAGTGAATGGTGTCTGTGTTTACAATAATTAGATTAAAACCTTTTAGTTCTTTTTCCATTGCTCTAATCATTCTTTTAGAGGAGAAAGTGTTGAAATGAAAATGGTCAATATTGGTATAGTTGTCGCAAGAGGCTTCAAAGCTATTTAAGTTGTTGGAAGAAAGATTTAAGGTTGCAATTTTTAAAGTATCAAGTTTTTTTAAGGGGATTATATTTCTCGAGTTTTTTAAAAGAACAGTAGAATGAAAATTTGTAGAATCGTTAGAAAAAAGGCTATTGGACCATATTATGGCCAATAAAAACACCCATAATTTTAAAATAATTTTATTCATTTATCTTTTTAACTAGAATATCATCTCAATATTAATTTTTATTTGTTTAGAAATTATATTTATTAAAAAAGTTTAGGAAAAATAAAATGTTGATAAAGTCTTAAATAATTTGAAATTTATTTTAAAATTGTAATTTAATGTTATTACTAACTTTAAAATAAATGAAATGAAAAAAATATACCTTCTAACTTTAATTTTGGCGATTTTTGGTTCTTGTAGTACAACATCAGATGTCGTCTCTAATAAAAGAATTCAAAAGAGAAAATATACCAAAGGATTTAATATTAAATCTCAAAATAAAAATAACCATAATCTTGCATCAAAAGACCAAAGTAGTTCTGTCTTTAGTTCTGAAGTATCTGTAGTAAATAATGATAATACAGATTTAGTTTTTGCTTCTAAAGAGGGTGTTATTATTGAGCAATCTATTGCTAAACAGTCTCTTAGGGCAGAATTAAAAAACCTAAATAGTGTATTGATTAACGAAAAGAAATCTACTAAAACCAATAAATCTGTTAATCCAGTTTTATTAAAAGATTTAAAAAAAGAGTTTAAAGCCAATAAAAAAGAAGTAAAAGAAA
>JADHMB010000003.1 GCA_016780365.1 Flavobacteriales bacterium | reverse complement strand
AACAATGCAAAAAAAAAGCCCATACAAAGATGGGCTAATTTATTTCGGTCGGGGTGGCAAGATTCGAACTTGCGACCTCCTCGTCCCAAACGAGGCGCGATAACCGGGCTACGCTACACCCCGAAACAAAAGGTCTGCAAATGAAAGGATTAAAAAAGAATCTTCAAAATAATTATCGTAATATTTTACACAAATCTCCTAAGAACTATATATTTGTGCAAAATTAATAGAGAGGTGGCCGAGTGGCTTAAGGCGCACGCTTGGAAAGCGTGTTAACACCAAAAGTGTTACGAGGGTTCGAATCCCTTCCTCTCTACACCTAACATCCGTAACTTTTCAATAGACAGGTTGCGGATTTTTTTCTAATTACCCCCCCCTATCACCCTCATTTATAAGAGTATAAATACAATTGTTTAAATAATTTTTTAATCAAAGTTTGCTTAGTGTTAAATTTACACTATTTTAGTATTAAATAAATTATTATGCCTAAAAGTAGAACCCTTAACATGTACCGACAAACCAAAGACAGCCACTATGAAGTAGCTGAATCTGAATCAAAGGATTATTCCTATAAAATTTTCGACTCTTATTTCAAATCAAAAGAAGAGATAAATAAAGAAAATTATTCTGATTTTATAGGTTATTTAAAAACCAACGGATACAAAATTGTAAAATAGCATGTTTAAAGAATTTGGTAGAAAATTAAATTTTATCGTTCTAGGGTTAATTGTTTTAGTAATATTAATTGGAAACAATAGCTACGATTACATTGCAGACTCTACTCTATTAATTGATAGTGGAGATACTGCCTGGATGATTGTTTCTTGTGCTTTAGTATTGTTAATGACCCCAGGATTGGCTTTCTTTTATGGTGGAATGGTAAATATTAAAAGTATAATTTCTACCATGTTTCAAAGTTTTGTTGCCCTTGGTGTGGTAAGTGTAGTATGGGTATTTATTGGCTTTAGCTTGGCTTTCGGAGAAAGTTTATACGGCATTATTGGAAATCCATTTACTTACATGAACTTTAAAAATGTAACCTTAAATCCCAATGTTAATTTTGGTTCTACTATTCCATTTTTATTATTTGCCTTATTTCAATTAAAATTTGCAATTATTACACCAGCAATCATCTCTGGAAGTTTCGCAGAAAGAATAAGATTTAGAAGCTACATTTTATTTATGTTGCTATTCACTATTTTTATTTACTCTCCACTAGCGCATATGACCTGGCATCCAGACGGATTGTTTCGAAGCTGGGGTGTACTAGATTTTGCAGGTGGAACCGTAGTTCATATGTCAGCAGGACTGGCTGCTTTTATAGGTGCAATTTTTCTTGGTCAAAGAAAGAAAATAATTGAAAAACCTGCCAACATTCCATTTGTAATTTTAGGTACTGGAATGCTTTGGTTTGGTTGGTTTGGATTTAACGCTGGATCGGCACTGGGAGCCAACTTCGATGCAGTTGTTGCTTTTGCAAATACAAGTCTAGCTTCTGCAACAAGTATGATAACTTGGATTTTTTACGATCGCTTTTCTAATAGAAAAATGAGTTCTATTGGAGCATGTATTGGGGCAATAGTTGGCTTGGTAGCTATTACACCCGCTGCTGGTTTTGTTACTCTAGGTCAGAGTATATTTATTGGATTCATAGCAGCTATAATCAGTAATATTGCTGTAAAAATCAATAAGAAAAGTAAGGTAGACGATACTTTAGATGTTTTTGCAACCCATGGAATTGGTGGAATTGTTGGTATGATTTTAACTGCAGTATTTGCCAATGAAGTTGGTCTAATATATGGGGAAACAACTACTTTTATGTACCATATTATTACCATAATAATTACGGTTGTTTTCACCCTGTTAATGAGTTATTTATTATTCAAATTAGTAGATTTAGTAATTCCACTAAGAGTACGTGAGGACCAAGAAGAAAGAGGACTAGATGCCTCTCAGCACGGAGAGTTATACAACTAAATTATGTGTGGAATTGTAGCTGCTTTTGGCTTAAGTCAACCCGAGAAAATTAGAAACCAGGTACTAGAAATGTCTGGTAAAATAAGACACAGAGGTCCAGATTGGTCAGGAATTTACTCATCTAAAAATGCCATTTTAGCCCACGAAAGACTTTCTATTGTAGATCCTAAATCTGGAAAGCAGCCACTGTACTCTAAAGACAAAAATTTAATACTCGCCGCTAATGGTGAAATCTATAACCATCAAGAAATTAAGTCAAACCTAAAGAGCAATTATGAGTTTTTAACCAACTCTGATTGTGAAGTGATTTTAGCACTTTACAATGAAAAAGGAAGCGACTTTTTAGAAGATTTGAATGGAATATTTTCATTTGCTCTTTACGATGAGAAAAAAGATTTTTATTTAATAGCTAGAGACCATATGGGAATAATACCACTATATATGGGTTGGGATAAAGAAGATAACTTTTTTGTAGCATCGGAACTGAAAGCTTTGGAAGGCTTTTGTAAGGAAATAAAATTATTTCCACCTGGTCATTATCTTTCTAGTGAAGATGGAAAATTAACCAAATGGTACTTGAGAAACTGGGAAAAATATGAGAATGTAAAAGAAAACTCTACCAATATTTCACAGATTAGAGAAAGTTTATCCAAAGCCGTAAAAAGACAATTAATGTCTGATGTCCCCTACGGAGTTTTACTTTCTGGAGGATTAGATTCCTCTATTACAACTGCCATCGCCAAAACCTATTGTCAAAATAGAATCGAAACCAAAGATCAAAAAAAAGCATGGTGGCCCTCTCTCCATTCATTTTCGGTGGGGCTTAAAGATTCTCCGGACTTACTAGCAGCAAAAAAAGCCTCTGAATATATTGGTACTATTCATCACGAAATTATTTTTACTGTTCAAGAAGGTTTAGATGCTATTAAAGATGTTATTTACCATTTAGAAACTTACGATGTTACCACCATAAGAGCTTCTACCCCAATGTATTTAATGGCTAGAGTAATAAAATCTATGGGCATTAAAATGGTGATTTCTGGGGAGGGAGCAGATGAAATTTTTGGAGGTTATTTGTATTTTCACAAAGCTCCAAATGCAGAAGAATTTCATAAAGAAACCGTTAGAAAATTAAATAAACTTCATCTCTACGATTGTCTAAGAGCCAATAAATCTCTTGCTGCCTGGGGAATTGAGGGGAGAGTACCATTTTTAGACAAAGAATTTTTAGATGTTGCTATGTCTGTAAACCCAAGTGATAAAATGATTTCTGAAGATAAAATGGAAAAATGGATTCTAAGAAAAGCATTTGAAGATCTTCTTCCCGATGAAATTGTATGGAGACAAAAAGAACAATTTTCAGATGGAGTTGGTTATAATTGGATAGACAAGCTGAAAGAATTGGTAAATGAAAAAGTAAGCGATGATTTGTTTGAGAAAACCAAAGAAAAATTTCCAATAAACCCTCCATTAAATAAAGAAGAATTTTACTACAGAAGTATTTTTAAATCTCTTTTCCCCTCCGACACAGCAGCAATGTCTGTTCCTTCTGAACCATCTGTTGCCTGTAGTAGTAAAGCAGCATTAGAGTGGGACGCTTCATTTACAGGGAAAAATGATCCTTCTGGAAGAGCGATTAATAATCATGAAAATAATTATAAAAACTAGTGAAAAAATACAGTCATATTGTTTCTAACAATCCATCCCAACCTGCTGCAAAAGCAATGTTGTACGGAATTGGTCTTTCGGAAAAAGAACTAAATCAACCATTCATTGGAATAGCCAGTACCGGATACGAAGGAAATCCGTGCAATATGCACTTAAATGATTTGTCTACAGAAATTAAAGAAAATATCGGTCAAAATGATTTAACTGGTTTAATTTTCAATACCATCGGAATTAGCGATGGAATTTCTATGGGAACACCTGGAATGAGATATTCCTTACCATCTAGAGAAGTTATAGCAGATTCTATGGAAACTGTAGTAGAAGGTCTTAGCTATGATGGGTTGGTAACAGTAGTTGGATGCGACAAAAATATGCCTGGTGCATTGATGGCAATGCTAAGATTAAATCGACCAAGTATTTTATGTTATGGAGGAACCATAGCCTCAGGAAAATACAAATCAAAAAAACTAGATATAGTTTCAGCATTTGAAGCGTGGGGTGAACATGTCTCCGGAGAATTAAAGAAAAACGACTTTGATTGTATTATTAAAAATGCCTGTCCTGGTGCTGGTGCTTGTGGAGGAATGTATACTGCAAATACTATGGCCTCTGCCATAGAAGTAATGGGATTTACTCTTCCTAACAATTCTTCAACTCCTGCAGTTTCTTCAGAGAAATTAAACGATATTAATAGAATTGGTGGTGCAATGAAAAACCTTATCGATTTAGATTTAAAACCTCTCGATATAATATCTAAAAAATCATTTGAAAACGCAATGGTTTTAATCACTGCCTTGGGTGGTTCTACCAATGCAGTTCTTCATCTGTTAGCAATTGCACATACTGCAAAAATTGATTTTAAACTAGATGATTTTCAAAAAATAAGCGATAAAACTCCATTTTTAGCAGATCTGAAACCAAGTGGAAAATATTTAATGGAAGATTTGCATGATGTTGGTGGTACTTCTGCCGTAATAAAATATCTTATTGAAAAAGGACTTATTGATGGATCCTGTATTACAGTAACTGGAAAAAGTCTTTCGGAAAACCTAGAAGAATTTCCAGATTTAACTAAAGATCAAAAAATTATAAGCTCTATTGAAAAGCCTATTAAAGAAAGTGGCCACATAAGAATACTCAAAGGAAATATAGCAATAGATGGAGCTGTAGCCAAAATCACAGGAAAAGAAGGATTAATTTTTAAAGGAAAAGCTAGAGTTTACAACAGCGAAGAAGAAGCCAACCTAGGAATTAAAAATAGACAAGTAGTAAAAGGAGATGTGGTGGTAATAAGATACGAAGGACCAATGGGAGGACCAGGAATGCCTGAGATGCTTAAGCCTACTTCTGCAATTGTAGGAGCTGGTTTGTCAAAAGATGTTGCTCTTATTACAGATGGAAGGTTTTCTGGAGGTACCCATGGATTTGTAGTAGGACATATTTCTCCTGAAGCTCAAAAAGGTGGAGCAATAGCTCTTATTGAAAACGGAGATGCTATTAGCATTGATGCTATTAAAAATACAATTACTCTAGAAGTAAATGAGGATACTTTAAAGGAACGGAAATCCAAATGGGTTAAACCTAGCTTAAAAGTAAGTAGGGGTAGTCTTTACAAATATGCAAAATGTGTTTCATCAGCATCCCTTGGATGTATAACAGATAATATTTAAATATGAAAATTTCAGGATCTGAAGCGATTATAAAATGCTTATTAGAAGAAAATGTTGACTTGATATACGGTTATCCAGGTGGTGCAATAATGCCATTTTATGACTCTTTATACAACTTTCAAGATAAAATAAATCATGTTCTTGTAAGGCACGAACAAGGAGCAACCCATGCAGCGCAGGGATACTCAAGGTCTTCTGGCAAGGTAGGAGTTGTCATAGCTACTTCTGGACCAGGGGCAACCAATTTAGTTACCGGAATTGCAGATGCTCAAATTGATTCAACTCCCATGGTTTGTATTACCGGCCAGGTTGCTTCCAATTTGTTGGGATCTGACGCCTTTCAGGAAACCGATATTATTGGTATTACTACTCCCATTACCAAATGGAACTATCAAATTACCAAAGCTTCTGAAATATCTACCATATTGTCTAAAGCATTTTACATAGCAAGATCTGGAAGACCAGGACCAGTTCTAATTGACATCACTAAAGATGCACAGTTTGAAATGACAGAATTTTTATATAAAAAGCATAAAAAATTAAGAAGTTATAATCCAAAACCTGAAATATCAGATAATTCTATTACCGATGCTTGTGCTCTTATTAACAAAGCCAAAAAGCCTTTTATCTTATTTGGTCAAGGGGTAATACTGGCAAATGCAGAAGAAGAATTTAAGAAGCTAATTGAAAAAACTGGAATTCCATCCGCATGGACCATTCTTGGTCTATCGGCATTGGCAACCGACCATCCACTAAACGTAGGTATGTTGGGAATGCATGGAAATTATGGACCAAATGTACTTACCAATGAGTGTGATCTTTTAATTGCAGTGGGTATGCGTTTTGACGATAGAGTTACAGGAAATTTAAATTACTATGCAAAACAGGCTAAAATTATTCATCTAGAAATAGATCCTGCTGAAATAAATAAAAATGTAAAAGTGGATGTAGCCGTACAAGGAGATTTAAAAAATACTTTACCAAAAATAATTGAAAAAGTAGAAGAAAAGAAATACGAAAAATGGTTGGAAAAATTTAGAGAGTTAAACCAGATAGAATACGATAAAGTAATTAAAGATGACCTTTTCCCAAAAAAAGAAAAAATAACGATGGGAGAAGTAATTCATCAAATTAATATTGCAACCAAAGGAAATGCTATTATAGTAACAGATGTAGGACAACACCAAATGGTTGCCTGTCGTTATGCCAAATTTAACGAATCTAAATCCAATATTACCTCAGGCGGATTGGGAACTATGGGATTTGCATTACCAGCTGCAATAGGTGCTAAAATGGGTGCTCCAAAAAGAGAAGTAATTGCAGTTATTGGAGATGGTGGATTCCAAATGACTATTCAAGAACTGGGCACCATACTCCAAACTGGTGTTCCAGTAAAAATAGTAGTTCTTAACAACGACTTTTTAGGAATGGTAAGACAATGGCAACAATTATTTTTTGACAAGCGATATTCCTCTACAGAAATGGTAAATCCAGATTTTGTAGCAATTGCCAACGGATATCAAATTGAATCTGAAAGAATTTCTAAAAGAGAAGATTTAAAGGAAAATATACAAAAAATGATAGACTCCCCTAACCCATTTTTTATGGAGGTAGTAGTTGGAAAAGAAGATAATGTTTTTCCAATGATTCCTACTGGAGAATCTGTTTCAAATATGAGATTAAGTTAAATGGAAAAAAAAGAAAATTATACAGTTTCTATATATACAGAAAATAACATTGGATTACTAAATAGGATCTCTGCTATATTTTTAAAAAGACACATAAATATAGATACTATAAATAGTTCTCCTTCGGAATTAGATCAAATTTATAGGTTTGTAATCGTAGTTAAGGTAAGTGAGAAAGACATTAAAAAAATTATTACTCAAATAGAAAAGCAAATTGAAGTAATAGCAGCATTTTTCCATACAGATCAAGAAACAATTTTTCAAGAGTCAGCACTTTATAAAGTAAAATCAAAATCTCTATTTGAAGAAAGGCATATTCAAAATATTATTAAAAATAGTCACGCCAAAATTGTTACAGTCTCCCCTGAATTTTTTGTAATAGAAAAAACAGGTTTTCGGGAAGAAACTGAAAAACTATATAAAGATTTAGCTCCTTACGGATTACTTCAGTTTGTAAGATCTGGCAGAATTTCTGTTACCAAAGAACCATTAAATATTACAGAAATATTAAACGAAAAATAAAAACTATGCAAAATTATTTTAATCAATTATCTATTAGAGAACAGCAATTAGAATTAGGGAAGTGTCGATTAATGCAGCAATCTGAATTCTCAGATGGAGTAAGTTCCTTAAAAGGAAAAAAAATTGTTATTGTTGGCTGTGGGGCGCAGGGTCTTAATCAAGGTCTTAATATGAGAGATTCTGGTTTAGATATTTCCTATACTTTAAGAGATTCGGCAATTGCAGAAAAAAGGGATTCTTATAAAAATGCAACTGGAAATAATTTTACGGTTGGCAACTATGAAGAAATGATTCCAATAGCTGATTTAGTAATTAATTTGACTCCTGATAAAAACCATAGCTCTGTTGTAGATAAAGTAATTCCTTTAATGAAAAAAGATTCTATTTTTTCTTATTCTCATGGTTTTAATATTGTGGAAGAGGGTGTGAAGATTCGAGAAGATATTACCGTAATTATGGTGGCACCTAAATGTCCAGGGAGTGAAGTAAGACAAGAATTTGAGAGAGGATTTGGAGTTCCAACACTTATTGCAGTTCATTCCCAAAATGATCCTTCTTCAAAAGGTCTTCAGTATGCAAAAGCATATGCAGTTGCTACAGGTGGAGATAAAGCTGGAGTACTAGAATCCTCGTTTATAGCAGAAGTGAAATCAGATTTAATGGGAGAACAAACTATCCTATGTGGTGTTTTACAAACAGGTTCTATACTTTGTTTTGACAAAATGATTGAGTTGGGAGTTGAATCTAGCTATGCATCCAAACTTATTCAATATGGCTGGGAGACAATTACAGAAGCATTAAAACATGGTGGAATTACCAATATGATGGATAGACTATCAAATCCAGCTAAAATTGAAGCATTCAAAATTTCTGAAGAACTAAAACAAATAATGAAACCCTTATTTCATAAGCATATGGACGATATTTTATCTGGGTATTTTTCGAGTACTATGATGGAAGATTGGAAAAATGAGGATAAAAATTTATTATCCTGGAGATCTAAAACTTCAGAAACTAATTTTGAAAATACTAAACCAACCGATAGTCATATTTCTGAACAAGAATATTTTGACCATGGACTTTTGTTGGTAGCAATGGTAAAAGCTGGAGTGGAATTGGCATATGAAACAATGACAGATGCTGGTATTAAAGATGCATCTGCTTACTATGAATCACTTCACGAAACTCCATTAATTGCCAATACTATTGCTAGAAAGAAATTATACGAAATGAATAGAATAATTTCAGATACTGCAGAGTACGGATGTTATTTATTCGACCATGCATGTAGACCACTACTGGGAGATTTTTTTAAAAAAGTTTCTAAGGAAGTATTGGGAGCGAAATTTTCTGATTCTAATGAAATAGACAACCAAGAATTAATAGAAATAAATGAAATTATCAGATCTCATCCAATTGAAATAATTGGAAAAAAATTGAGAGATTCTATGACCAATATGAAAAAAATTATTTAATTGCTCTACTTTTAGAGTAATTTTAAAATCTCTTTTATAGTATTCTGTTTTTCACTTTCAATAAAAAAGTTATTTAATTATGATATATTTAGGCATGATTTTAAAAAAATTCTTTTTAAAAGCCTTCCTGTTTTCACTTTTAATAATACCTACTAATATAATTGGTCAAATTGTTATTAATGAAATAAGTGCTCATAAAGGATATTTAGATGAATATGGCGAGAATACAGATTGGATAGAAATTACCAATACTCTAAATACATCATTTAATCTTGATAATTTCTATTTAAGTGATGAACTAGATAATCTTGACAAATGGCAATTTCCAAATTATGTAATTTCTCCAAATGAAAAACTAGTTATTTGTGCTTCTGGAAAACCATCTTCAAATTATCCCAATCACTGGGAGTCATTAGTTAAAGCAGAGGAAGATTGGAAATATTCTATAGGGACTTCCAGCATTTCTGAAGATTGGAATACCAATAATTTCAACGACCAGTCTTGGCTATTAGGTCAAGGTGGGTTTGGATATGGAGACAACGATGACAACACTATTATTGGGTCTAATACTATTTCTGTTTACTTAAGAAAAACCTTTGATATTCAAGACATAAATGATATTTCTCATCTTGTTCTTCATGCAGATTACGACGATGGGTTTGTTGCTTATTTAAATGGTACTGAAATCATGAGGTCCAATAACTTCAATACTTTTTTCCCAAGTTTCAATACTATAACCAATAACAACCACGAAGCTGTTTTGTATTCTGGAGGAATTCCTGAGTATAAATTATTCAGTTTCGAAGATGTTTCAGATCTTTTAGTACAGGGTAATAATTTATTAGCTGTTCAAGTACATAATTCTGGTTACACTTCCTCAGATTTAAGTAGCAATTTCTTTCTTTCTGCAGGTATTATCAGTACAAACACAAATTATCAGAGTTTGCCAAGCTGGTTAATACCACCAACCATCCATATGCATTCAAATTTTAAACTTTCCAATGGGGAACCAATTATAATAAGCAATACATCAGGAAATATTTCAGATAGCATTTCTGTCCCAAACGATTTGTTTAATGGACTTTCCTTTGGAAGATTGCCAGATATAAGTAATAATTGGTGTTATTTTAATTCCCCAACTCCTAGCCTTTCCAACAACAATAGTAACTGTTATGCTGGAGTATTAGAAAAACCGGTAATAAATCCGCCATCAGGATGGTATACCAATTTGGTAAATGTCTCAGTAGACAATTCTGTAAATACTATTAGGTATACAACCAATGGAGATATACCAGATGAAAATGATCCAATTTACAATTCATCATTGTCTTTTAATTCATCTACTGTATTTAGTGCTAGATCGTTTGCCAATTCTAATTATATCCCAAGCGAAGTAGCAGATAGAACCTTTATTATTAATGAGCTAAATCACAATCTTTCCGTATTTTCCATAATAACGGATTATGATAATTTATGGGATTGGAACACGGGAATTTATGTGATGGGACCAAATGCTGATGTAAATAATTACCCACATTTTGGAAGTAACTTTTGGCAGCCGTGGTCAAAATTTTCTAGAATAGAATTTTTTAATAAAGACAGAGTGAAACAATTTGAAAGTCAGGTTGATTTAGAAATCCATGGAGGATGGTCAAGAGCAGAACCACAAAAATCATTTCGAATTGACTCTAAGTCCATTTACAAAGGAAGCATTGACTATCCATTAATCCCTGGAAAATCTAATATTACAGAGTACAACAATTTCAATTTAAGAAACGGAGGTCAGCATGGATGGAACGATAGAATTCAAGATGGGATAATTTCAAGAGTTGTTAAAACAACCAATATAGACCGAATGGGATATGAACCGGCTATAGTCTACTTAAATGGAGAATATTGGGGATTGTACGGAATTAGAGAAAAGATTGACGAACATTATGTAGAAAGCAACCATGGAATAAGTAGCGATAAAGTAGACCTACTAAACAGAGATAGTGCATTAGCTGGAACAAGTAATCATTTTATGAAATCTTACGACTTATTAATGGGTACGCCAGTAAATGACAGTTCGTTTTTACCACTATTCGAATCTAGATTTGACAAAAACAATTATGTAGATTATTTCATAACTCAAACCTATATTCAAAATATGGATTGGATGGGAATTGCTTGGGGATTAAATAATGTAAAAATATGGAGGCCAGACACTACCGGTGGAAAGTGGAGATATGTTCTTTATGACACAGATGCATCTTTTGGTTATTTTGGTCAAAACATCTACGACAACTATTTAAACTATGCAAGATTTCCATCTGTTAGCAGCCAACATTCTCAAATTTTTAATCGAATATTATTAAATAATGAATTTAAGTGTCAATTCGCCAATAGATACGACGATTTAATCAACACAATATTTCAGCCCAGTAATTTTAACCAAGTTTCTAATGAGTTGAAAAATCAAATTTCTTCTGCAATTCCAGACCATATAAATTTATGGGCTAATCAAGGAAGTGGATTAAACTCATTTTCTCAATGGAACAATGCTTTAGCGAATATCTCTAGCTACAATACTGCTAGAATCAATACGGCAAGAATACATCTAAATCAATCTTTGAATCTTCAAGGACAAAAAAATATTCAACTTGATGTTTCTCCTTCAAATTCTGGCAAAATAAACATTAGCACAGTTACGCCAGAAAATTATCCATGGAATGGTGTATACCATGGAGGATGTCCAATAAACATTACTGCAATTCCAGATTCTGGATTTACTTTTTCTCACTGGGAGAACAATCCTATCATAAATAATATGGGTGTCCATGAACAACCAGAAATCATTGGAGCAAATCTAAATTCTAACTATACTTTTAAAGCTTTTTTTACTACTTGCGACATTGCTATAGATGTTTCTATTGAAAATGTGGGAGAAAATTTAATTTCAAATGTGAGTGGCGCAATTGGAGAAGTTGAATACCAGTGGTATGCAAACGGACAACCTATTTCCAACGATAGTATAATATACAATCCCTCTAATGGAGTATATAAACTCTATGTAAATATTGGTTCATGTCAGGTACTTTCAGATTTGTTTACCTATCAGCAAGAAGATTATGAATTAGAGATTTATCCAAACCCAGCTACTAATCAATTTGAATTGGTCTTTTTACTTAGTACAAGACAAGATATTGAAATAACCATGATCAATAGTTTGGGACAGGTTGTATACTTTAATGAAAGAAAAGATTTTCTGGGTCAGTTTAAAGAAACTATTGATGTAAGTAATTTATCTAAAAATGTATATTTTATTCAATTAAAAACAATTGACAAAATCTACACAGAAAAAATTGTTGTTACCAATTAAGTTTTCAGAATCAAATAAGTCTATTTATTTTTCATAAATTTAGTTTATAGTATTAGCTAAGCTGGTATTTAAGTTATCACCATAAAACTTTGAAAATTATTAGAATGTATTATGAGAAAAATTGAAAAATTAATAGCTGAATATGGAGAAAGCCACCAAAATAAAACCAATAAACTAATACATTGGCTATGTGTACCTTCCATATTTTTTAGTATTGTTGCTTTGGTTTGGTGTATTCCACTAGGACCATTAGAAAGTTTAACTTTTGATGGCTATAATTATATCAATTGGGCAACTATCTCAATTGTATTTGTATTTATATATTACTTAATATTATCTCCTAAACTAACTGTGGGAATGGCACTGTTCTCCTTATTTTGTCTTTTCTTAACTAATTGGATAGAAAACCAAATTCTTATAGATAATTTAAATGTTTCTTTGTGGATGATTTCGGTATCAATTTTTGTAGTTTCTTGGATAATTCAATTTATAGGACATGAAATTGAAGGGAAGAAACCTTCTTTTCTTAAGGATGTTCAATTTTTATTAATTGGCCCTGCTTGGTTAATGCATTTTATTTATCAAAAATTAAATATCAGATATTAATAAATCTACATTTGATTAAATCTCTTTCTATTATTATTCCTGTTTTTAATGAGTCGCTTACGATCTATGAATTGTTAGATACCGTTAATAATTTAATTATCAAAAATGGTATTAAAAAAGAAATAGTTGTAGTAAATGACTTTTCAAAAGATGAAAGCAAAAAAGAAATTTTAAGATTTATAAAAGAAAACAACTCTTCCAATATAACATTTATAGAAAATGATTTAAATCTTGGCAAAGGTGGATCCATTAAAAAAGCACTTGAAATTGTTAAAGGAGATTATTGTATAATTCAAGATGCAGATCTTGAACTAGATCCTCAACAAATAAATGATTTATTGGAACCTGTTTTAAAAGATGAAGCTGAAATTGTTTATGGCTCTAGATTTATTAATAGCAAAAAAAAGAAAAAAGAATCTATTTTAAATAGGATTGCCAATAAACTACTAACTGCTTTAGGAAATTTTTGTTTTGGAGTAAAATTAACAGATATGCAGACATGTTATAAACTAATTCCTACAAAAAATTTCAAAAAATTAGATTTAAAGGAAAATCGTTTTGCATTTGATCCAGAAGTAACTGCAAAACTCGCCAAAAATAAAAATCTTAGATGGAAAGAAGTTCCTATTACCTACAATCCAAGAACTGTAGATGAAGGTAAAAAAATCCGATGGAGAGATGGGTTTCGAGCGCTATTTAGTATTGTAAGATACGGCTTGTTTTAAACTTTAGCTGCACTTCTAACAGCTTGATCTATTGCTTTTTTAGCATCTAATTCGGAAGCAAGAAAAGCACCACCAATTATTTCTGTATTATTATTTATAGCCTTAGAAGACTCAAAAATTGAATTGTTACTTAATTGACCTGCGCAAATAACTACATGATCAACTTCTAAAACAAATTCTTTATTATTTCTAGTGTAGTGTAGACCCTTATCGTCAATCTTTTTATACTCCACATTATTTATCATTTTAACTTCTTTATTTCTTAGTGCAAATCTATGAATCCAACCAGTTGTTTTTCCTAGTCCAGCTCCTACTTTGCCATTTTTTCTTTGTAATAGATAAATTTTTCTTTCTGGTTTTGAGATATCAGGTTTTATCCCTTCTATGCCACCTCTAGAAGTTAAATTCATATCTACACCCCACTCTTTCATAAATAAAGAGGTCTTTACAGATGAAGATTCTCCTTTGTGAGACAAATATTCAGCTACATCAAAACCTATTCCACCAGCACCTATCAAAGCTACAGAAGAGCCAATATTAACTTTACTATTTAATACCTCAATGTAGCCAACTACTTTTGGATGGTCAATACCTGTGATTTTAGGTTTTCTAGGGATTATTCCCGTAGCTAAAATCACCTTGTCATATTGTTTGGCCATAGAAGGATCAAAAGTTGTATTTAATTTAATATCTACTTTATACTTTTCAAGCATAACCTGAAAATATCGTAAAGTTTCATGAAATTCTTCTTTGCCAGGTATTTTTTTAGCCATATTAAATTGGCCACCTATGCTATTTGATTTCTCTATCAAAGTTACTTTGTGTCCTCTTTTGGCTGCAGTTGTAGCATAGGCAAGACCTGCTGGACCTGCTCCAACAACAACAATAGATTTTACTTTAGATATTTTTTTTAAAATAATTTCTGTTTCATGACATGCAAGAGGATTTACAAGACAGCTGGCTACTTTTCCTTTAAAAGCATGGTCTAAACATGCTTGGTTACATGCAATACAGGTATTTATCTCTTCTGACTTGTTTTTAATTGCCTTATTCACAAATTCTGGATCTGCTAAAAATGGTCTAGCCATAGAAACCATATCTGCATGTCCATCGGAAAGTATTTTTTCTGCAATTTCTGGTGTGTTTATACGATTGGTAGTGATAAGTGGAATATTTACTTCTCCCATCATTCTTTTGGTTACCCAACTAAAAGCTCCTCTGGGTACCATAGTTGCTATGGTAGGAATTCTAGACTCATGCCATCCAATTCCTGTATTTATTATGTTGACACCAACTTTTTCTAATTCCTTAGCCAGTTGAACTACCTCTTCCCATGTACTACCTCCTTCTACCAAATCCAGCATAGATAATCTGAAAATTATTATAAATTCTTTCCCGATCTCTTCTCTAATTCTTCTAATAATTTCTAAAGGGAATTTTATTCTATTTTGATAGCTTCCACCCCATTTATCGTTTCTTCTATTGGTTCTTTTAACAATAAATTGATTTATTAGATATCCTTCAGAACCCATGATTTCAACACCATCATAACCAGCATATTTAGCTAGTTTTGAACATCTTACAAAATCATTAATGGTGGACTGAATAGCACTTTCTGAAAGAGCTTTAGTTTTAAACTTAGAAATTGGAGATTTTATATTACTTGCAGATACATTAAACGGGTGATAGCCATATCTACCAGCGTGTAAAATCTGCATACAAATTTTGGTATCGTATCTATGAACCGCGTTTGTTATTAATCTATGTTTTCTTGCAATTCTTTTGGAAGTTAGTTTGCTTGAAAATGGAGCAACCCAACCTCTAAAATTTGGAGCAATCCCACCTGTAACAATTAATCCTACCCCGCCTTTGGCTCTTTGCTCAAAATAAGCTGCCATTCTTTTATAACCATTCTTTACTTCTTCTAAGCCCGTATGCATTGAACCCATTAAAACTCTATTTGTTAAGGAAGTAAATCCTAAATCAAGTGGTTTTAACAAATTTGGAAAGTTAGAATTCATTGAATTTTTTCTGTGCGATAAAGATAAATTTAATTTAACAAAAAAATCAATGTTAGGACAAAAGATGAATTCTATTTACTTTTGATAAATGAAAACTGTTGTTGTAGGACTTTCTGGAGGGGTAGATTCAAGTGTAGCTGCCTATATACTAAAAAATAAAGGATATAATGTCATTGGGCTATTTATGAGAAATTGGAACGACGAGTCTGTGATTATTGACGATGACTGCCCATGGATAGAAGACAGTAACGACGCTCTACAAGTAGCTGAAATTTTAGGAATTCCGTTTCAAGTAATTGATTTCAGTAAAGAATACAAAGAGAGAATAGTAGATTACATGTTTTCAGAATATAAAAACGGTAGAACACCTAATCCAGATATTCTTTGCAATAGAGAAATAAAATTTGATTTATTTTTAAAAAAAGCCATTGAAATTGGAGCTGATTTTGTTGCAACTGGCCATTATTGCAGAAAGGAAGAAGTAATTATTAACGGAAATAAAATTCAAAGACTTTTGGCTGGAAAAGATACCACAAAAGACCAAAGCTATTTTTTGTGTCAGGTAAATCAATTTCAATTAAGTAAAACCCTTTTTCCAATTGGAGATATGCAAAAAAAAGAGGTTAGAAAATTAGCTAAAGAAATTGGATTAAATACTGCAGAAAAAAAGGATTCTCAAGGGCTTTGCTTTATAGGAAAAGTAAAGCTACCTACTTTTTTACAACAATTTTTAAAACCAAAAACAGGAAAAGTTGTAGAAATTGATTCTAATAATTCAATGTACCATAAAGAAAATATTACCAATAAATTTGAAAGTTTTAAATACTCCAGTTCGATGGGCAAGGTAATTGGACAACATAATGGTGCCCATTATTATACAATTGGACAAAGAAAAGGTTTGAATATTGGAGGATTTCCCCTACCTCTTTTTATTATTGGTACTGATGTGATGGAGAATATTATTTACGTGGGCCAAGGAGAAGACCATCCAGGATTGTATAGAAATGGATTGACTGTAAAAAAAGAAAATATACATTGGATAAGAGAAGATTTAAAAATAGACATCGATACTCCTACTGTCTATGACTCTAGAATTAGATATCGTCAAAAATTAACGCCTTGTTCAATTACTTATAATGAGTTTGGTTTAAAAGTTTCCTTTAAAGAAATTCAAAGAGGAATAACTCCAGGACAATTTATAAGTTGGTATAAAAATGATGAACTAATTGGCTCAGGAATAATAAATTAACTACCTTAGTGTTTTTAATACACTTATTATAATGGATAATTTAAATGACCATAGTAAAATCGGAGTTTCTGTAAGTATAAGTTTGTTTTGTTACGATGGTCGTGAAAAAAAAATTTTAACCGTTGTAAACAAAAAACAACCATTTAAAAATGCGTTGATACTTCCCAATAAGATAATGAAATCTAATCAATCGTTAGAAGATGTATGTTCAGAAATTCTTAAAGAAAATATTGGAAACGATAAAATTTACCTAGAGCAGTTAAATGCTTTTGGTAAAGTTTATAGACATCCTGAAGGGAGAATTATTGACATATCATTTTATGGACTAATAAATTTGGAAAAGGATAGTGTTAAATTAAATGTTGAAAACAATGCCAAATTTGTAAATCTAGAAAGCAATCTAGAACTAGCCTTTGACCACAACGAGATGATCGATATGGGCCTTAAAAGAATCAAAAGGAGAATGAAATACAGACCCTTGGGAAAAAACTTATTGCCAGATCAGTTTACTATGAAAGAATTAGAAGGATTGTATGGATCATTTTTATCTAAGAAGTTTGACAAAAGAAATTTTAGAAGAAGAATTTTAGAAATGGATTTCTTGAGAGAAGTTAAAAAAGTACAAAGAAATTCTAGAGGAAGAAAAGCCATATTGTACGAATTTGATCCAAAGAAATACAACAATTATTCTAAAACTGGTTTTTAGTTATTCTTTTTTCCAATTTAAGATCAATCCTCTACCAGGTGTAAAAGGAACTTCGTTCTTTTCCAAATAAGTTTCAATTTCTTTGATAGAATTGTCTAAGTTTTGAATTTCGGTAATCAATTTTTCAAAATCTGAGGATGCTATTTGGTACAGTTTTTCATTAGTCATTGTAGGATTAGATCTACTTCGCCACATATTCCAAATAATAATACCAACTTTAGAAGCAATAGATTCTTTTTGTTCAATATCTCTACTACTTAAAGAAGGATCTCCATAAAGCAAAATATTAATACCGTCAATAGTATCTTCTAAGTTATAGATAGTTTCTAATAAGGTAATATCTAAGTTAGGATAGGATTTAATTGCAGCTTTAATAAATTTCAATCTTTCCTTGTCTTTATCCATTACTTCACCAAATGCATCAACGGCTTTTCTTAATCTATCTACTTTTACTTGAAATGCCAATAATTCTTCTTTATTTTCAGTAGGAGTAGACAGATCGTTTAACCAAGAACATTCAAATGGTGTCTTTTGCACCATCAAAGTAGATTTACCATTAACTACTTTATGCATAGAAATAAAATATTTTCCAGGAAGAGCCAATGGGCCATTTCTTGCTTCAGAATATCTACCAGGTTGGGAAGTTTTTAGTGAAATATTTGTTTGTGGTGTTAAACGAAAATTCCAAACCAATTCATTAAGTCCTAATTTTGGAGACTCTATCATCTTCCTAATTTCATTTCCCTCAGAATCGTAGATGGTAAAAAGTAAATATGGTTTTTCCTCCTTATCTTCTAGCTTAAGTTGTTGCAAAGTTGGATATTCAATATCCTCTTTAGACTTTATTTTCTTCTTTTCTAATGCTTGTCTTATTTGCTTTTGTGTTTTTAAAGTATCGTTAAAAAAGTATTTTATAACTGCGCCTACAGGTGGGTTTTTAGCAGTAAAATAGGATTCTCCCTGAGAGCCTTTTCCTCTATTTCCTAATGGTCTAGAATCTATATACATAAGTGATTTCTTTATAGGAAAAATATGAGCTTTTGCATTCATCTTATTTTTTAATTGTCTTAAAGAAGAATAATTATCTAAAACATAAAAACTTCTACCAAAAGTTGCTAAAACTAAATCGTTCTCTCTCTCTTGAATTTCTATGTCTCTAACAGCGACTGTAGGCAAACCGTTTTTTAATTGCTTCCATTCCTTTCCAGTGTTATAAGTGAAGAAAACTCCAAATTCTGTACCTACAAATAATAAATTTTCATTTTGATGATCTTCAGCTATATCATAAACAGATCCTCTCTTTGGAAGATTTGAAACAATAGATGTCCAAGTTTTACCTCTATCGTTAGATACCATTACATAAGGAGAAAAGTCTCCTTTTTTATGGTTATTAAAAACCGCATAAACTCTATCCGAGTTATGCTTAGATGCAACTAAAGAATTGACATAGGTATTTTCTGGAATTCCTTTAAAATTATCGTACTTAGTCCAATTTCCACCAGCATTATCACTAACATGAATTAATCCATCATCAGTTCCAACATAAAGCAAATCTTCTTTCAAAATAGATTCGTCAAGAGCAACAATATTACCATACATAGTGGTAGATTTGTTTTTCATAACAGCGTCAGAGCTTTGGATTCTACCCATTACTTTTAATTGGTTTCTATCTATTCCTCTAGACATATCTGGGCTAATACATTTCCATTCGTCCCCCATATTATCGCTTCTAAAAAGTTGATTGGCAGCAAAATATAATCTCTTATGATTGTGAGGGCTTATAATTAAAGGTGCATCCCAATTCCAACGAAGTGCTTTCATGTTTTCATCCGCCATTGGTTTTATTCCAACTTTCTCGCCAGATAAGCGGTCGTATCTGACCAGCCATCCGTACTGAGATTGAGCATACACAATATTTGGATTTTCAGGATCCACAGCACTTTCAAAGCCATCTCCGCCGTTAGTTATATACCAATCTGAATTCATTATCCCATGGTTGGTAATTGTTCTTGAAGGACCACCTAAACTATTGTTGTCCTGGGTTCCTCCATAAATATTATAAAATGGAAAGTCGTTATCTACAGCCACTTTATAAAACTGTGTAATTGGCAGATTGGGTTTATAATGCCAGTTAGTTGCATGGTCCCAAGTTTCATACAATCCACCGTCGCATCCTACTATCCAATGGTCCGTATCGTTTGGATTAATCCAAATACAATGGTTGTCTACATGTTTGCTTTTTTCTCCAGTCTTCACTACTGTTTTACCACCATCTGTAGTGTGGTGAAGCCAAGTATCCATGAAAAAAACTTTTTTAGGATCTTTTGGATCACAGAAAACCTCTTGGTAATAGTTTCCACTAGTCACATATTTATTTACTTTTTTCCAGCTCTCTCCTCTGTTATTAGAAAAATAGAGACCTTTCTGGTTATTTTCAGCTTCTACCAAGGCATATAAGAAATCTGGATTGGAAGGAGATATATCCATTCCTATTCTTCCTTTTGTTGCAGAAGGCAATCCACTTTTCAATTCTCTCCAATTCTTTCCTCCATCTTCTGATTTATAAATTTTAGAACCTGCTCCTCCACCTACGTATGTAAATACATGTCTTCTTCGTTGATGTGCAGTTGCATAAAGAATTTCTGAATTTCTAGGATCTATATGCACTTCGTTAATTCCTGTATGTTCATCAGTTTTTAAAATTAAATTCCAATCTTTTCCAGCGTTCTCTGAACAGTACAAACCTCTTTGTCCTCCTTCTTTCCATAAAGGACCGTAAGCTGCAACAAATATTTTGTTAGAGTTTTTTGGATCTACTTTTACCATACCGATATGCTCAGATTCTTTAAGCCCCATATTTTTCCAGCTTTTACCACCGTCTAAACTTTTATAAACTCCGTCTCCGTAAGCAACACTTCTTTGGTTGTTATTCTCCCCTGTTCCTACCCATATTGTATTATGATTATTTGGATCTATAGAAACACAGCCAATACTGTAGGAAGATTGATTATCAAAAATAGGTTCAAAGGTATTTCCACTATTCATAGTCTTCCAAACACCACCAGAAGCTACTGCTACATAATAAATTTTTGGATTTTCTGAATCCACAGCAATATCTGCTATTCTTCCCGCAGTTAAAGCTGGTCCAACAGATCTAAATTTCAAACCAGATAAGTTAACTTTTGCTAAATCAGATTTAGGTTTTTTGTCTTTTTTTTGAGAGAAGACAGAGATTGAAACACAAATAGTTAATAATAAAATTGATGCTTTTTTCATTGGAATTATTTTTGGTTATGCAAACTAATGTTTACAAAGTAAGGAATTATTTAAATACTAAGTTTAAAGAGAAAATCATTTACTTATATTTGCCGTCTGTAAATAACAGAAATGATAAAAGTAAAATTACCAGACGGAACTATTAAAGAAGTTGCTAAAGGAACCACTTCTTTAGATATTGCAAAATCTATAAGTGAAGGCTTGGCAAGAAAGGTTCTTGCTGCAGAAATAAACGGAGAAGTTTGGGATTTAAATAGGTCTTTAAATGAAGATGTAGATTTTAAATTACTAACCTTTCAAGATAAAGGCGGAAAATCTACACTTTGGCATAGTAGTGCTCATATTTTAGCTGAAGCTCTTGAATATTTTTATCCTGGAATTAATTTAGCTATTGGTCCTCCTATAGAAAATGGTTTTTATTACGATGTAGACTTTCAAGACCACAATATTTCTGAAAAAGATTTAGAAAAAATTGAAAAAAAAATAATTGAGCTTGCAAGAGAGAAAAACCCCTTTGTAAGAAAAGAAATCACTAAAAAAGATGCTTTAGAGTATTTTAAAGAAAAAAACGATCCTTATAAGGTTGAGCTTTTAAATGATTTAGATGACGGTACAATCACTTTTTACACACAAGGAGAATTTACAGATTTATGTAGAGGACCCCACTTGCCAAATACAGGTTTTATCAAAGCAGTGAAGCTTCTTAATATTGCTGGAGCCTATTGGAGAGGAGATGAAAACAACAAACAGCTTACAAGAATATATGGTATAACTTTTGAAAAACAAAAAGATCTTAATCTATATCTTGAACAGTTAGAACAAGCAAAACAAAGAGACCATAGGAAACTTGGAAAAGAGCTAGAGTTATTTACATTTTCAGAAAAAGTTGGGCAAGGATTACCGTTATGGCTTCCTAAGGGAACAGAGCTAAAAGAACGGTTAATGAACTTTCTTAAAAAAGCCCAAACAGATTCAGGATATCTACCAGTTTCTACCCCTCATATTGGACATAAAGATCTTTATGTATGTTCTGGTCATTATGAAAAATATGGAGAAGATTCGTTTCAGTCTATTAAAACCCCTAATGATGGAGAGGAATTTTTGCTTAAACCTATGAATTGTCCTCACCATTGTGAAATATTCAATGCATCTCCTAAATCTTATAAAGATCTTCCTTTAAGATTGGCTGAGTTTGGAACTGTGTATCGTTACGAACAAAGCGGAGAACTACATGGTCTTACAAGAGTTAGAGGTTTTACCCAAGACGATGCACATATATTTTGCAGACCTGATCAGTTAGAGGAAGAATTTAAAAAAGTTATTGATTTAGTACTATATGTTTTTAAAGCTTTAAAATTTGAAGATTTTGTTGCTCAAGTTTCACTCAGGGACCCAAATGACGATAAAAAGTACATTGGAAGTAAAGAAAATTGGGAAAAGGCAGAGAAAGCAATTATAAAAGCCTCCGAAGAAAAAGGACTAAAAACTGTGGTTGAATATGGCGAAGCTGCATTTTACGGACCAAAACTAGATTTCATGGTTAAGGATGCACTAAATAGATCGTGGCAACTAGGTACAATTCAAGTTGACTACAATCTTCCTGAAAGATTTGAATTAGAATATACCGGATCAGACAACCAAAAACATAGACCAGTAATGATACACAGAGCTCCATTTGGTTCTATGGAAAGATTTGTTGCTTTACTAATTGAACATACAGGAGGAAAATTTCCTCTTTGGTTAAATCCAGAACAATTTATTATACTACCGCTAAGTGAACAATTTAACGATTATGCCCTAGAAGTTTTAAAACTTCTAAAAAATTACGATATTCGCGGTCTTGTTGATCAAAGAGCTGAGAAAATAGGAAGAAAAATCAGGGACGCAGAGTTAAACAAAATACCGTTTATGCTCGTTGTCGGTGAGAAAGAAACCAAAGAAAATCTTCTCTCAATAAGAGAACAAGGAAAAGGAGATTTAGGTCAATTTAAGATTGATGATTTTGTAAAACTCATTAACGATAAAATTAACTTAGATTTTAAAGAATTAATTATTTAACAAAAAAAGGAGTATTATCAGACCAAGAAGACCCAACAGAGGAAGAATTATTAAAGAAGGTCCCCATAGGATAAATGAAAGAATAAGAGTTCCAGAAGTAAGAGTTGTAGGAGAAGGTGTGGAACAAGGTGTTCACCCTACTTCAAAAGCTATAAAAATGGCGGAAGAAATGGATTTGGATCTTGTTGAAATTTCCCCTAATGCTAGTCCTCCAGTTTGTAAAATAATTGATTATAAGAAATTTTTATACGAGCAAAAAAGAAAACAAAAAGAAATGAAATCAAAACAAGTTAAAGTTGTTTTGAAGGAAATAAGATTTGGTCCAAATACAGACGAACATGATTTTCAGTTTAAATTAAAACATGCTATCAAGTTCTTAAGCGAAGGAGCTAAACTTAAAGCTTTTGTTTTTTTTAAAGGGAGATCGATTATTTATAAAGATAGAGGTGAAATTTTATTATTAAAATTTGCTCAAGAGTTAGAAGAATACGGAGTTTTAGAAAAAATGCCAGAATTACAAGGAAAGAAAATGACTATTATCATTAATCCAAAAAAGAAATAACAATACAATAATAAAGTTATGCCTAAAATGAAAACCAATTCCAGTGCCAAGAAAAGATTTAAGTTCACAGGCAGTGGGAAAATTAAAAGAAAACATGCCTTCAAAAGTCATATTTTGACCAAGAAGTCTACAAAAAGAAAGAGGAACCTTACCAAAGCTACTTTAGTAAGTAAATCGGATGTGAAAAATATCAAGTTGCAACTTTGCGCTTAATATTTTCACGGTTATTAAATGTTGAACCAGGCTTTTAGTCAAAAAAAAGATAAGTACGCAAGTCGCTTTGAGCCAAAAATTTAAATTATGCCAAGATCAGTAAATAGTGTAGCCGCTAAAGCAAGAAGAAAAAAAATATTAAAACTTGCAAAAGGCTATTTCGGAAGAAGAAAAAATGTTCACACTGTAGCAAAGAATGCAGTGGAGAAAGGTCTTCAATATGCTTACAGAGATAGAAGACAGAAAAAAAGAAACTTTAGAGCATTATGGATACAACGTATCAATGCCGGAGCGAGACTTCATGGAATGAGTTATTCAGAATTCATGGGAAAAGTAAATGCTAAAGGAATTGAGTTAAATAGAAAAACTCTTGCTGATTTGGCGATGAATAATCCCGAAGCATTCAAAGCAGTTGTTGATTCTGTAAAATAAATCGTTTTAAATAACCTACTAAAGGGGCTTTTGCCCCTTTTTTTTATCCAATTTTCTAAGAAATTCTAGTTGGCTGGCAATACTACTAATTATTGGATAATTCATTTTTATTAAAAGTGCATTGGTATTGTCTAATAACCTAGTATTTGGATAATAATTATCTCTTAAATAATGAATGAATTTCAGCATCCAAAAAGCATCAAAAATATTGTAGAACAACTTTAAATAACTCTTATGAGAGTTGGTATTATTTAACATCATAGTGTGGTGCTTGATCCATATCTCTTCCCCCAAATAAGCTTTTAATATTTCTGGAAAATTTCCATATTTAAAATCTTTAGTTTCAATCCTATTAATCCATGAGTGAATAACTTCAAAAGATTGAAAATCATAGGTGAGAGATAAATCTTTTTTGGTGTTTAACCCTTCTAGTATTGCTCTTCCAGTTCCAAAAGGAACTCTATTGGATACTCTAGGAGAAGGCATCACTTTAGTATCGTTGATTTCCCCGAAAATTTCTCCTTTAATTAGTTTATTTATAAAATAAAAGTCTTCACCTGCTTTTCTTCTGTTCATTCCACCTTGTCTAGCATATGCAGAAGCAGTTAAAGCAAAAGCACTTCCTATTGTGTGAAATGAGTAAGGTAAGTTGGAATACTTCAAAGAATTCTTGTAATATCTTAAATGGAGTTCGTAATATTTAATTTGCTCCAAATGAACATCACTAAAAGAATCTCCAGTTATAGGGTGTTCAAAATAGATAGAGGCGGCATTAAAATTATTATTTGAGAAAAAAGAATAAATAGAATTTAAATAATTGGATTCTACTACCGTATCTGCATCTAAACCAACAATTGTTCCGTTAAAATTAATTGTTCTAAACCTTTGAGTTGCTATATCCATTCCCAATTTTCTAGCCCAACCAACTCCAGCATGCTTAGTATCTAAATCTCCAATAAGCACTGGAATTAAGTGCATATTACTTTTGCTATAAGTTTCTGAAAGAATTTGTAATGTCTTTAAAGTCAGTAAATTTTGTTCTTTTATCTCCTCTATTTCAGACTCAGAATTATTAATTAAAACAATTACTTCAACATTAAAAGAAAAATCATCTTGCTTTAAAAAAAGAGAATCTATGGTAGGTTGTATATTTTTCTCGTTGTAAGAAGGTATTACAACAATTATTTTTAAATCTTTAGAAGGTTCTAAGGCAATATTAATTTTTCTAAAAGGAAATCTATTGAAATATTGATTAACTATGGAGATAAACGGCTTTTTACCCATTGGTTATTCTCTTTTATATAAACAATTCTATCGTGTAACCTACTTGGTCTTCCTTGCCAGAACTCTATTTTTTTAGGATTTAAACAATATCCTCCCCAGTTATCTGGTCTTGGAACATCTTTAGAGTTAAATTTTTCTTCATAAAACTTAATTTTATCCTCCAGTTCATTTCTATCTTTAATTATTTGACTTTGATTCGAAGCCCATGCACCAATCTTACTTGCTCTTGGCCTCGCATTGAAATATTTATCAGATGTCGAATCGTCTACCTTACTAATTTTTCCTTGAATTCTAATTTGTCGTTCCAATTCTCCCCAAAAAACATTTAAAGCAGCAAAATTATTTTCTAGTAGGTCCGATCCTTTATTGGAATCGTAATTGGTATAAAAGACAAAACCATTAGAATTAAAATCTCTTATATACAATATTCTTGAGGATGGCTCATTATTACTATTTACGGTAGACAAACATGCTGCGTAAGGGTCTAAGATTTCACTTTTAATAGCTTCTTCAAACCAAACACCATATTGATCTATAGGGTTGTCCGCAGACATTTTCTCAGTAAATGGTTGATCGGCAAAATCTCTTCGATTGGTATTTATATAATTTTTAACTTTTTTTATAGACACAAATAAAATTTTAAAATTAAAATTCAGTACAATATATTTATAATATTACGTAAAATTTCAAGTTATCATTTAAGATTATATATTTATGGACAATGAAATTGAATTCGTCAGATTTTTTAGGAATTATTCCAGCAAGATTTAATTCTACTAGGCTTAAGGGCAAACCTCTAATGAAAATTGGTGAAAAAACCATGATTGAACACGTTTATTCAAGAGCTAGTGAAGTATTGGACAATTTAGTAGTAGCTACAGACGATAAAAAC
This sequence comes from Flavobacteriales bacterium, assembly GCA_016780365.1. GTDB lineage: Bacteria > Bacteroidota > Bacteroidia > Flavobacteriales_D > Parvicellaceae > MED-G20. The sequence continues at coordinate 59,710 of JADHMB010000003.1, read as the reverse complement.
ATATTCGATACAGTAAATAACTTTGGAGGTAATGTTGTTTTAACCGAAAAAGACCATTTAAACGGTACTAGCAGGTGTTTAGAAGCGGTAGATATTTGGTCTAAAGAATTGGAGAAAAGCTTTAATTATATTATTAATATTCAAGGAGATGAGCCGTTATTGCACGAAGATCACATAATCAAAGTAATAGAATGTTTTAACGATTCTAAAACTGAATTTGCAACCATAGCTCAAAAATTAAATTCATCTGATAACTTACCCAAAGACAAAGTGTTTTTGGTGAAAGACACTTTTAATTTTGCACTTTATTTTTCAAGATATGCCATTCCATTTTTAAGAGGAGATGAAATAAAGGAAGATGCAAATGAATTTCATCAACACATTGGAATATATGGGTATACAATAAATGCATTAGAAAAATTTCAGCAATTAAAACCATCCAAACTAGAGATTAATGAAAAGTTAGAGCAACTTAGATGGCTAGAAAATGGAGGTAAAATAAAAGTAGGAACCACCATTTATCCATCTTTTCCGGTAGATACTTTAGAAGATCTAATTTCTATTAGAAAAGTTTATGCAAGCAAAGGTCATTTATAATTATTACTTTTGAAGAGGTGAAAGAGTCCATAAAAAAATACATAGAACTTGAAGTTCAAGCAATTCAAAATATTCCTATAGACGGAGTAATAGAAAATGTTTTAGAAATTATTTTTGATAGAGTACATCAAATGGATGGAAAGGTTATTGTAAGTGGAATGGGAAAAGCTGGACAGATAGGAATGAATATTTCTACTACTCTTTCATCTACGGGAACTCCTTCTGTTTTTATTCACCCTAGTGAAGCGCAACACGGCGACTTAGGTATAATTCAAAAAAACGATGTTCTATTGCTAATTTCTAATTCTGGAAAAACTAGAGAAATTTTAGAATTTAAAGAACTTGCCGATAATCTTTACAATGATCTTCCATTAATATCCCTTACAGGAAATAACAATAGTCCACTTTCTAAGATGTCCGATGAATGTTTATTTACTGGAAATCCAAAAGAAATTGGCCCATTTGGTCTAACCCCTACAACTTCTACAACAGTTATGACTGTAGTTGGTGACCTATTGGTAGTTAGCATGATGGAAAAAATCAAATTCACAAAAGAGGAATATGCCAAAAGACACCATAGCGGATATTTAGGAAAAAAAGCAAAAGAATGAAAAATTTCACATTAATAGCCGGCCCTTGTGCAATAGAAGATGAACACATGGGATTAAAGATTGCTAAAGAAGTAAAGGCAATTTGTGAAGAACTATCTATCGATTACATATTTAAAGCCAGTTATAAAAAAGCCAATAGATCTAAAAATAATAGTTTCACAGGAATTGGAGATGACAATGCATTACAAATTATAAAATCTATTGGAAGTGAACTAGATGTAAATACCATTACCGACGTTCACGAAAGTCACGAACCAAAAAAAGTTGCCAAATATGTTAATCATCTACAAATTCCAGCATTTCTTTGCAGACAAACAGATTTATTGATAGAAGCTGGTAAAACGGGTCTTCCTGTAAATATTAAAAAGGGTCAATTTATGTCTCATGATTCTATGGGTTTTGCCATAGAAAAAGTACATTCTACTGGAAATAAAAATATTTGGCTTTGTGAGAGAGGAAACAGTTTTGGTTACAACGATTTAATAGTAGATGCAACTGCGATAACTAAGCTAAAAAAACATGGCTTTCCGGTAATCATGGACTGCACGCATGCAGTTCAAAAACCCAACCAAACAAGTGGGATAACTGGAGGAGATTCTTCTTTAATATCCTCTATTGTATATAGTGCAGTTGCCAACGGAGTTGATGGTTTATTTATTGAAACACATCCAGATCCTAAAAGTGCAAAGAGTGATCCTCATACCATGCTAAAACTTGACCTTTTATTTCCAATTCTAGAAAAAGCTTTAAAAATTAGAAAAGCAATTTTATAGTTATTTCACTTCAACAACCAAAAACTTACTATTTCTCCAAAAATCATCTTGATTAATTATTATTAAAGAGTCTATGATTTCATTTGAAGTGGATAATCTATAAGAACTAGTAGGATGTGCAGTCATTAACCTTACTGTCTTATATCCTAAAGGAATATTTTGAAATTTATATTTTGAAACATAAGTGAAATAATCCGTATTTAAATCCGAATTCAATTTTCTAGTCTTTCCTATTCCAATTAATCCTCCACTCTTAGTCAAAACACCATTATCTAAAAGCTCAGATTTAGATCCAATAACATAAGCCACCTCGTTGAGCTTTTGATTTAAATCACTTATTTTTTTATTCTGAAGGTTGTATTTTTTAAAAATGGCCTCGAAAGATGCATTCATACTATTTAATTCCTCTTTTAGGTAATAGACTTCTCTATTACTTTGTGCGATTTCTTCTCTCAAATCTGTTACTTTAGAGACAAATTGAGAATTTTTATCTTTTTCCAGTTTTACTGCATTATTTAATGCTAAAATCATGGATTCATTTTCTTGTAATTTTTTAGAAAGAATTTTAATAGATTTTATTATATCGGTGGTATCCTTTTCTATAAAATCAGGGTTGTTTTTTTTGTTGTTGATTATAAGTTCTTGCTTATTTATTTCATTTATATTATCCTTTATTTTTTGTATGTAAAGAGCATACAAATTCACTATAGAATCGTCATTTAATTTTTGAAATTCTAAAGAGTTAATTGCCTGATCTTTAGAACTAAGTACAGATTGTAAACTATCAATCCTCCTAGATTCTTCTGAAACTGTTTCTGAGTTAGAAACGCAAGAAATTGTAATTAGTGATAAAAAGAAATATTTAAAATTTTTCATGTTTTTAGTATAAATTAAATAAGTTATTTGTTCCTGTTGGTCTTTCAGTGGTAAACCCTTCTCCAAAGCTTTTACCAATAGATCTTCCCATTAGGTTTGCTTTTGAAAGGATAGAATCCATAAAATCTTTACTTGAAATTGGAGTATTAGGCTCCTTACTTTTAGGATCGTAAAATTGACTTTCAAAGGCTTTGACAGCTTTTATCTTTTGGTCCATTTCTTCAGAAATATCAATAATAAAATCAGGATCAATCCACTCATCTTGAATATAATGATATACATTTTGAGCTCTGTGCGGGTTTTGAACTTTACCATCTAAAGATGTTTCGAACTTTCTTAATCCAGAAATAAAGCATGCTTTAGAAACTAGCTTAGATGCAACACCATGCTCTGGATGCCTATCTTTAACAGCATTACAAAGGACAATTTTTGGCTGATGTTTTCTTATTGCTTTTACTACTTTATTTATAGACTCTTTTGATAAATCGATAAAAGAATCAGACATTTTAAGGTTTTCACGAAACTTTGCACCAATAATTTTCATTGCTTGTTCTGCCTCTAATGCTCTAATTGTTGGTGTGCCACGAGTTCCCATCTCCCCCATTGTTAAATCAATAATCCCAACTGAAAATCCCATATTAATATGCTTAATTAAAGTACCTGCTGCACTTAACTCAACATCATCAGGATGAGCACCAAAAGCTAATATATCTACCATTTTATTATTTTTTTATTGATTCACTTTCTGGTAAACCATATTTATCAACCAAATATACAATAGAACTAATTGCCGAAGCTCCCAGCTCCAGTTCTCTTTTATGAACATTCTCAAAGACATCCGCCTTTGAGTGGTGAAAATCAAAATATCTTTGTGAATCTGGCACCAAGCCCACCAAACATAATTTTCCGTCTTTCAATGGTCCTATATCCACTCCACTATAGCCTTTATTAAATAAATGAATTTGATAGGGTTCAAAAAGCTTTTTAAAACTTTGAAGATATTCTAATTGTAATTTGGTACCATCTATACTAAATCCTCTTGGAGTAAATCCTCCTCTGTCAGACTCCAATGCAAATAGATGTTTTTCTCCAGATTTTCTAACCATTTCTGCATAGTGTTTTCCTCCTCTATTTCCATTTTCTTCGTTCATATACATCACACATCGTAAAGTTCTTTTTGGCTGAAGTTCTAATTTTTTAAAAGTTTCTAAGACCTGAAGACTTTGAACTACTCCCGCTCCGTCATCGTGTGCACCTTCACCAATATCCCAAGAATCTAGGTGTCCACCAACTAATATAATTTCTTCGGGTAACTCTGTCCCCTTTATTTCTCCAATAACATTGTAAGAAATTACGTCTTCATGTTGTAAACAGGATAGTTCCATTGCTAGCTCTACAAGCTCGTTGTCTTTTATAGCTAAACTTAAATCGTGTGCATCTTTAGTACTAATTGCAGCTGCTGGAATTCTATTGTTAGAATCTAAATAAGTCATAGATCCAGTATGAGGGTTTTTATCGTACTTAAGACTCATTGATCTTACAATTACTCCAATAGCTCCAAATTCAGCAGCTCTAGAAGCTCCCAAGTGTCTTTGATCTACACAACTTCCGTAAGCATTTCCTGTGCTAATAAAAGTAGGATTCATAACCCGATTTAGAAACACAATTTTTCCTTCTATTTCACTTCTTCCAAAATCTTTCAATTGCGCCCAATTATTAATTTCTATCACTTCCCCTTTTAAAATTCCGTTGGTACCTACTGAACCTCCTAAAGCAGAACAGTTAAGAAAACTTGTTTGACCTTTACTATTTTTCCAATATACTTTCTCTAAGTTTCCTCTTTCCCAGTATGGCACCAATACTTGTTGTAAATAAACAGTATCTAAATTGGTATTCTTCATAAGTAATTCCGCCCATTTAACTGCATTTTCAGCTGAATTACTACCACTCAATCTATGACCAATATCTTTACATAACGACCTTAGGTTTTCATAACAATTTCCTTCAGTTAAATTAAAATCATACAATGCTCTAATTTGAACTGAATCATTGGTTTGGCTCTGTAGATAAAAAGGAAAAAGAAAGAGATAAAAAATAAAAAGTTGTTTCATATGCTTTTTTAGGCGTAAAAATTTATCTTTAAATAAAATCAAATTTAATTAAAATGGCAAGAACATTAACCAATCAAATTCCACTTGGATTTAAAGCAATTGATTTTAAATTAACAGATGTAGTTTCAGATAAAAAAGTTAGCCTAGAAGATGTTACTATGAAAAACGGACTGGTAGTAATGTTTATTTGTAACCACTGTCCATATGTAGTGCATGTTATAGATCAAATTGTAGAATTAGCGAATGATTATTTAAAAAAAGACATTGGTTTTGTTGCCATTAGCAGTAATGATGTTGTGAATTATCCAGACGACGACCCTGAAAAAATGAAGCTATTTGCAAAAGAAAGAAAATTTAAATTCCCCTATTTATATGACGAATCTCAAGAAATTGCCAAAGCATACGATGCTGCTTGTACTCCAGATTTTAATGTTTTTAACGAAAAACAAGAATGCGTATACAGAGGTCAATTAGATGAATCTAGACCAGGAAATGAATCTAAGATAGATGGCAAAGACTTAAGACTTGCTTTAGATTATGTATTAGATTTAAAAGAAATTGATTTCATACAAAAACCATCCATTGGCTGCAATATCAAGTGGAAATAAAAATAGGTTACGAAAAAGTGCCCTTTCTGAAAGATTAAGTCTTAAAGAAGAGTTTGTTGAAGGAAATTCAATTAAAATTTCAAATCAATTATTGAATAATTTTAGTTTACTAAAGAAAAATGTCCATTTGTTCTATCCTATATCAAAGAATAAAGAAGTAAATACGTGGCATATTCACAAGTCTATAAATTCCAATTCTACTATTTACACATCTGTTTACGAAAAATCAAAAGATAAATGGCAATGTGTTTCTTTTAATCCGTTTGTTAAATTCACCAAGGGTAAATTAGATATTCCAATTCCAATGGATTATAGATTAGAAACATTTGATAAAATTGAGATCATTTTAATCCCACTTTTGGTTTTTGATAAATTTGGAAACAGAGTTGGTTATGGAAAAGGGATTTACGACACAATTTTAAATCAGTTAAATAAAAACTGTTTAAAGATTGGACTTTCTTTTTTTGAAGTTTCTAAAGAAAATATACAGGTTGATTTTCATGATCAGAGCTTGGACTATTGTCAAACTCCGAATAAACTTTATAAATTTTAATAATACCCTAAAAAATAATTTACTAATTTTATACTGGTATAATAGTTTATATTGTACATAATGAAAAGATATATTTACATATTAATTTTTATTTTAACTTATTTATCTTCAGACTATTACGGAATATTATCAAAACCTTTAGTTGATTATAAAACACATCTTGCAATTTCAATAAATCCCAATTGTAATTCTCAATATGTAAACTATGCAATTATTACAGAATCTAATGGGAAGATCATAAAGACAAGGTTTATTTCTGGAAGTGAATTTATAAGAATTGGAATGGGCAAACAACCTTCTAAAGCAAATAATTCAGGAGAAAATATATTCAAGAAGTTTCAGATTAAAGATTGTTTGTACAAATACGATTCTTCACAATGTTTAAAAAATCCAGAACTTAAACTCTTTGATCTCTGGGCATTAAGATACAATAGAAATCCATTTTGTCCTCCAGATTGTACGCCTGCTAAAGACATGCTAGTAGATGGATTTGGACAACATAAATTTAGACCAAGTTGGCCCCAAATCCAAATACTTCAAAATTATGGTATAACCTATATTAACGACTTCTTTTATGGGGAAAACCTATTTCAATTACTAGCAGATTTTCAAAAACCTGAGTGGAGAACTAAATACCTCAACGCTATAGAATAAATTCCATATTTAAACCAACCTAAATAATAATTATTGGCAACTGAAAAAACAAATAGATTAAGAAGACTTGCTGTAAAATCTTTTTACTTCAGAACTTATCTTTTTTGGAATTTACCAATGGGGTTTCTTTCTGGCATGAGAATTAAAAAACTCAACGAAGACCAATGTATTGTTACCGTTCCTTTTAAATGGATCAATAAAAACCCATTTAAATCTACTTTTTGGGCTGTACTGGGAATGGCTGGCGAAATGAGTACTGCTGCTTTGATTTTACAATATACTTACAAACAAAAACCATCATTTTCTACTCTTCCCCTAAAATGTGAAGCAGATTTTAATAAAAAAGCAATTGGCGTCACTAGTTTTATTTGTAATGATGGTAAAATGGTAAAAGAGAAACTAAAGGAAGCAATTGAGACAAAAAAACCTGTTGTTATTAAAGCATCTACTCAAGGAATAGATAAAAACTCAAATATAATCTGTGAGTTCAAGTTTACTTGGTCTGTAAAAGCAAGGGACTATTAGAAATGGTTTCAATAAAAAAAACTACCATCTTATTATTTTTTTTGGGAATTTGCGGTCCTTTTTTTGGAGGATGGGGGTTTTTTGGACATAAAAAGATAAATCGTGTAGCGGTTTTCACAATTCCAGATTCTGAACTTTTTCAATTTTACAAAAAGAACATAGATTTTCTTACCGAACATGCTGTTGATCCTGACAAAAGAAGATACGCTGTAAAAGGAGAAGCCGAAAAGCACTTTATCGATATAGATCACTATGTCGAAAAAGGAGAAAATCCATTTGATGTAATGCCAAGAAGATGGAACGATGCAATAGAAAAGTTTTCAGAAGATACTATCAAAACTTACGGAATATCTCCTTGGAATATTCAGCTAATGCTTTACAAATTAACTACTGCATTTAAGGAAAAGAATCTCTCTAGAATTCTAAAATATTCAGCTGAAATAGGACACTATATTTCAGATGCCCACGTCCCACTTCATGCTACTGAAAACTACAACGGACAATTTACCAACCAAAAAGGCATCCACGGCTTTTGGGAGTCTAGAGTGCCAGAACTTTTTTTTCAAGAATATGATTTAATTACTGGAAAAGCAGAATACATTAACAAGCCATTGGAGACAACTTGGGAATTCATTGAAGAAAGCTATTTTGCTGTAGACTCTGTACTTTCCATTGAAAAAGAAATAACCGAACAATGGCCAGATGATAGAAAATATTCTTTTGAAAAAAGAGGTCGGGTAACAATGAAAGTATACAGTAGAGATTTTAGTAAAGAATACAGCAATCGGCTAAACAACATGCAAGAACGAAGACTAAAAGCTTCTATTAAAGCAGTTGGTTCTTTTTGGTACACAGCATGGATTAACGCAGGACAACCAGACCTAAATGATTTAGCAATTAATAATGTACCTGTCAAGCAAGAAGCTGAGTTTAAAATTGATAAGAATCTAAAAAACAAAAGACAACACAGCAACTAAATCATTTCTTTTTCTTTCTTTTTTTCTCTTTCCTTTTTTGTTTTAATGCTTTTCTAGCTTCATCTGTTAAAGGAACTCTTTTATAATAAGTCATCTTTCCAGAATCTATTAAACCAATAGCTCTTTCCATTAGCAAGTCCTCATTTTCGGAATCGTATTCTCGTTTTAAATCTTGGCCGTTGACCAAACATAATGCTTGAAACCAAAAAGCTGTTCCTCCTCCACGATACTTTTGAATAATTTCATAGGTTGTCAAACCTGTAGATCTATAAATCATCTTCATTAGATAAACTCCTCTTTTGATGGACATTTCCTTGATCTCATTTCCAAATTCTTTTTTTAGAGTTTTATTGCAACTAGACAAATATCTTTTCCTAGAATATTTTCCTTCAATTTTACTCAGAGAATCCTCAAAAGTGTTCAACATAGCAGAGCAAATCTTGGCATAATCATAGACACTTTTTACATAAAATTTAGTTCTATTCCATTTTTTAACAAAATCAGCACTAGAAGCTGTAATTTCCAAATCGGGAAGATATTGACCGAAAAGAACAGAATCTTTGTTTTCTAAACCTAAGTTTTGAGAGATAATACTCAAATTAAGTAAAGAAAAAATTAAAAGAATATAAAACTTCATTCCTCCAATTTATTAATTGTAATTGACTATGAAATTAAGTTTTAATAAATTTTAACTTATTAAAGCTTAAATTTGTATCAATGAAAACAGTATTTGCAGTAATTACGTTATTTATAGTTAGTCCTCTACATTCTCAAATTGAGGCTCTTTTTGATTTGAAGAAATTTCATTCTTCGGAAAGCAACTATATAGAAACTTATTTATTTATCTATGGAAATACTCTTTTTGAAAATCAAGATTCTAATTTCAATAACAAAGGAGTTGGAGTACTCCAATATATTGAAAATGAAAAAAAACAGATAATTGCGCACGAAAAATACATAATTAAAGAACAATCTGATTATGTAGAAAAAGAAGGGATTATCGACTTACAAAGGTTTCCTGTTTCAAATGGTAAATTCACCATCTTTTTAGAAATAAAGGACATTAACGACACAAATAATACAGAAAAATACCAAGAAGAATTCTCAATTTTTGATACTAACGAACCTTATTTTTCAGATTTGGAGCTATTGGATAGTTACTGGAAAGAAGTGGAAGGAGAAAACAATAAAAGTGAACTTACTAAGTCTGGTTACCATATGGTTCCATTAGTTACCAATTACTTTGGAGATGAATTTGAAAAACTAGCCTATTATTTAGAAATATACAATATGAATAATATAGACAGTACTGAATCTTTATTGCTAAAACAATTTATAAGAATTAAGGGAACTGATAAAATAGCGGGTCAGTACAATAAAATTAAAAAAGTACCAACTCTTGGAATATATCCTGTTTTAAATGTTTTTGATATAAATAATTTACCTACTGGAAATTACGAGCTATGCATTCAGCTAAAGGATAGAAAAAACGAGCTTCTCTGCGAAAGAATAATTGATTTTCAAAGAACAAATCTGAAAAACAGCATGAAACTTGACAGATTAAATGCAGTTCAAATCCATAATACATTTGTTTCTAAAATACCTGTAGATTCACTTACAGAATCTATTAATTGTTTGTCGCCAATTGCTACTAGATTAGAATTAAATATAATTGATAAAAAAAATAAAAACATAAGTGATACTTTAAAAAGACAGTTCTTATATAGTTTTTGGCTGAATAGACAACCTGAAAACCCGGAATTAGGATGGTTAAAATACAAGGGAGAAGTTAAAAAAAGTGATCAGCTGTTTTCAACTAAAGTTAGAAGAGGTTATGAAACCGATATGGGAAGAACATTTCTTAAATACGGCCCACCAAACACAATCACAGACAGGCCAAACGAACCAAGTGCCTACCCATACCAAATATGGCATTATTACAAGATTGGAAAGTTTAATAACAAAAGGTTTATTTTTTATATGCCTGATTTAGGATCTAACGAATACACAACACTTCATTCCACACTTCAGGGAGAATATTTTAATAGAAATTGGAAAACAGATTTACATAGAAGAAATACACCTGGAAGAAGCGTTGATAATATGCAAAACCCCAACGATAGCCAGTGGGGAAGTAATAGCAATACTTTCTTTGTAAATCCTTAAGAGATAGAAACTGCTGTAGTCATATTGAATTTTAATGGGAAAAATTGGCTTGAAAAGTTTATTCCAACATTCATTACCCATTCTGAAAAAGATGCTGGTATTTATGTTATAGACAATGGATCATCAGACGATTCTCTACTCTATTTAAATAATAATTTTCCATCAATAAAAACCATTCCTTTAGAAAAAAACCTTGGATTTGCAGGTGGATATAATGAAGGATTGAAGAAAATAAATGCAGAATTTTTTATTATCGTAAATTCAGATATAGAAGTTACTAAAAACTGGATTCCTCCTTTAATTAAAGTTCTAAAAAACAATACAAATATATCTGCTGTTCAACCTAAGATTAAGTCTTATAACAACAAAGATTATTTTGAATATGCTGGGGCTGCTGGAGGTTTTATTGACGCACTCGCTTACCCTTTTTGCAGAGGAAGAGTTTTCGACTACGCAGAATTAGATAAAAAACAGCACGATACATATTCAGAAATATTCTGGTCGTCAGGCGCATGTATGGCTATCAAATCCAAAGATTTTAATGACGTAGGTGGATTTGATAAAGATTTTTTTGCTCATATGGAAGAAATTGACCTTTGTTGGCGTTTAAAAAATTTGGGAAAAAACATATTTTATACTAGTGAATCTACTGTTTATCATTTTGGAGGAGGAACTTTAAAATATAACTCACCAAAAAAAACATACTTGAATTATAGAAATAATTTATGGATGATTCATAAAAATTACAAAGGGGAAATACCATTAATTTTATTTGTACTGATAAGAATTTTACTAGACCAAATTTCTGGTTCCAAATTGGTGCTTTCTGGAGATTTAAAAGGTTATTTCTCAATTATTAAAGCCCATTTTAGCTATATAATTAGCATTGGTAAAATGAATGTTAAAAGAAAACAATTTTCAAAAATAAATTTTCATGAGCTCAAAGGACACAGTAGAAAATCTATAATTTGGAATTATTTTTTTCTTAAAAGGAAAACTTTTTCTGAGATAACCAACCCATAGTTATAGTTCTTCAGAAATAAATTCTTCAGATTTTTGCATAAGAGTGTACATTACTTGGTCTTTTTCTATGTAGGGAACTTTAGATCTGAATTCTGAAAGCATTAGTTCTAGTTCCGGGGAAGTTTTTCTTGGTCTTCTAAATTCCATAGCTTGAGCTGCAGTCATTAATTCAATACTTAAGATTCTCTTAATATTTTCAACAACCTCCACCAACTTAACTCCCGCAATGGAACCCATACTAACATGGTCTTCTTGACCATTAGAAGATTCGATACTATCTACAGAAGCGGGATGAGAGAAAATTTTATTCTTGCTTACCAAACTAGCTGCAGTATATTGAGAAATCATAAATCCAGAATTAAGACCAGGATTCTCGATAAGAAAAGGTGGAAGTCCTCTTGTCCCCGAAATTAGTTTGTAAATTCTTCTCTCTGAAATACTACCCAACTCTGCGGCTGCAATTGCCATAAAGTCCATAGCCATTGCAATGGGTTGGCCATGAAAATTCCCTGCTGAAATAATTTCATCTTCTTGATTAAAAACTAAAGGATTATCTGTGACAGCATTAATTTCAATAGTTAATTTAGCTTCAAAATCGTGTAATACATCTAAACTTGCACCATGAACTTGAGGAATACATCGAAAAGAATAAGGGTCTTGAACGGACTTGCCATCAATTTGGTGTAAATCACTTTTTTCCAATATTTCTAAAATTTGTTGAGCACATTGACTTTGTCCTTTGAAACCTCTTAAAAGATGTGGTTTTTTATCGAACGGAGACAATCTACAATTAAAGGCATCTATAGAAAGTGCAGAAATTTTATGAATCCAATTAAATAAAGAATCGAGTTTTAAATATGCATATGTAGCATGTGCACTCATGAACTGAGTCCCATTTAAAAGAGCCAAGCCCTCTTTAGAATCTAATTCTAGAACAGATTCACCAAAAGAATCAAAAACGTCCTTAGAAGCTTTCTTAGACCCTTTAAAATTAACTTCACCTTCACCAATTAGTGCTAAAGACAAATGAGCTAAAGGTGCTAAGTCACCAGAAGCGCCTAAAGACCCAGATTCAAAAACTACAGGCAAAATATCATTATTGAAAAGAAAAATTAATTTCTCGACTGTCTTTAAATGAACTCCTGAATAGCCCAAAGAAAGCGCATTAATTTTTATTAAAATCATTAATTTAACGATTTTAGAATCTATTTCTTTTCCTGTACCACAGGCGTGTGACCTAACTAAGTTTACTTGTAACTTTTGGAGATCGTTTTCTGAAATTCTCGTATCGCATAAAGAACCAAATCCTGTATTAATACCATAAAAAACTTGATCTTTACTATTTAGCTTTCTGTCTAAAAAATCTCGGTTTTTTTTAATTCTTTCTATGGAATTTTTAGATAATTGTAAATTAAGATTTTTAGAAAGAATATTTTTTATATCAGTTAGGGTAAGTTTATCTGGGGATATAATAAATTCTAATTCTTTCATTTTTGATTATAAAATATCACTTAACAAATACTCTTTTTGCTCCCCGGAATCCATGTTTTTTAATTCAACTTTCATTTCTGAAGAAAAATCTTCCTTAATAAAAACAACCAAAGGAATTTTATTGGAGTGGGCATATTTAAGTTGTTTTTTCAATTTTGTATTGTCTGGATAGAGAATACATGGAATATTTTTTGATCTTAAAAAATGCAATAACTTAAGTCCATTAATTGCAGATTCAGATTTATCTACAATCATATATTTAGAAGGTGTATCAAGATTATTAGGGAAAAGATCCAAATCATTCATTAAATCATAGATTCGCTCCGCCCCAAAAGAAACTCCTACACCAGATAGATTTTTTTGACCAAAAACTTCTGTTAAATTGTCATAACGCCCTCCACCTACAATACTTCCCATAGAATTATTATTCAATACTACTTCAAAAATTGAACCTGTATAGTAATCTAGACCCCTAGCTAAAGAAAGGTTTATTTTAAGATTATTCACCCCCAAAATATTACAACTTTCTACCACATAGTTCAGTTCTTGAATTCCTTTTTGACCCAATTCGCTGTCCTTTAGTTTATTATCTAACCAATAAAGAATTTCTCTTGAAGAATCTGGAAGATTAAATAGTTCTTCGAATAATTCTGCAATTTTTTGGTTTGGAATATGGTTTTTTAAATCATGAATAACTTTTTCAGGACCAATTTTATCTACTTTATCAATTATTACTGTGATTTTAGAAAAATATTCTGTTGAATCACAAGAATCTATTAAAGAAGCTAGAATTTTTCTATTGTTAATCATTATTGTGTGATCCCTTAGCTTTAGTTCGTTTAGAACTTCTTGAACTAAGGATACCAACTCAATCTCACAAACCAAAGATTCAGAACCAACAATATCTGCATCACATTGATAAAACTCTCGATATCTCCCCTTTTGTGGTCTATCTGCTCTCCATACAGGTTGAATTTGGTATCTTTTAAATGGGAAAACAATATCGTTTTGATGTTGAACAATATATCTAGCAAATGGTACTGTTAGATCATATCTTAATGCTTCATCTGAAAAATCGTGGTCTTTTATATTTTTAATATTTGATTCTGCTAAAACTTTTTCGAACTTAGCACCTCTTTTTAATACTTTAAAAAGTAATTGATCTCCCTCACTTCCATATTTTCCTGTAAGGGTAGATAGTTTCTCCATTGATGGTGTTTCAATCGGAGAAAATCCAAATTTTTCAAACTTTAATTTTACAATATCAAATATAAAGTTCCTCCTTCTTATTTCAGATGGGGAAAAATCTCTAGTTCCTTTTGGTATAGAAGGTTTTTGCATGTTTGTAAAAGTATGAAATTATACAAATAAGTTACAATTAGCTCCACACAATGCTAGTAATTAGCCTTTAATTAATCTTTTTTCTAAGTATTGCTCTATTTCTGAAAATGAAGTTTTAGAAAGAACGATATTTCCATCAGGATCAATTAAAAATTTAGAAGGAATTTCTAAAACGCCATATTTATTGGCAATAGAAGAGTTTAAAACTATTTTATGGAACTGGACAACCTGCAATTCCCAATTAAAACCAAACTTATTCACAACCCTTTTCCATTTTTTTCCTTTTTTTTCTAAAGCAACCGAAAGAATTTCCAGCTTGGAATCCTTGTCAAAAAATTTGGATTTATAATTTTCGCTGATGGCAACTAATTCAGGAGCATTTCTAATACACGGGCCACACCAAGAACCCCAAAAATACAACAGAACATAATTTCCTCTAGAATTGCTGAGAGAATAGTTTTCACCATTGACTAGCTGGGTGGTAAATTCGGGAGCTTTCTCTCCTATTTTAGCATTTTTAGAAAATGAATAAATTATATATAAAATTGTAAATACAGAAAAAATTACAATAGAAATTCTAAACAATAAATTTCTCTTTTTCATGAGTTAATATTAATTTATTTGACTTGATTTTAATTAAAAATACCTATAATTTAAAAAAAAAAAACCTCGAATAATCGAGGTTTAATTTTTTTATGCGGAGAGTGAGGGATTCGAACCCCCGGTACATTGCTGCACAATAGTTTTCAAGACTACCGCATTCGACCACTCTGCCAACTCTCCGTAAGCTGGGCAAAAATAGAAAAAACATTTTTATAGCAAGTATTATTTGAAAATAAATTATAGAAATTATTATAACTATTTTTGTGTAATGTCTTGGAACGTTTACATAAGGGGATACAAAAATTATCTACAAATAGAAAAATCACTTTCTAACAATACTGTGGATGCTTATTGCAGAGATATTATTAAACTCAATGAGTTTTTTAATAACGAGTTAACAAGCAAGAAAATAAATGAACTATCCTACCAAGACTTTCAAAGTTATTTATTACATCTAAACAATCAAAAAATTAATGCTCGTTCTCAATCAAGAGTAATTTCAAGCATTAGATCATTTTTTAAATATTTGCTTTTAGAAAAAATTGTTGATGAAAACCCCTCAGGTTTATTAGAAAACCCAAAAACAGGAAAAAAACTTCCTGAGTTTTTGACCATAAATGAAGTTGATGAGTTAGTTCAACAGATTGACCGCTCAAAAGCTGATGGAGAAAGAAACTTAGCAATTATTGAAGTCCTTTATGGATGTGGATTAAGAGTAACAGAATTAATTGAACTAAAAATTTCAGAAATATACTGGAAGGAAGGCTTTATAAGAGTAATTGGAAAAGGGAATAAGGAAAGACTAATTCCATTAGGGAAAATTGCCTCTAAACATTTAAAAGTTTATCTAAATGAGGTTAGAGTACATCAAAAAGTAACCAATGAGTTTATTGATCATGTTTTTTTAAATAAAAATGGGAAAAAATTATCAAGAGTAATGGTTTTTAAAATCATAAAAAGACTAACTGAATTGGCTGGAATTAAAAAAAATGTTTCTCCACACACCCTTAGACATTCATTTGCTACACATTTAGTGGAAGGAGGAGCAGATTTAAGAGCTGTACAGGAAATGCTGGGACACCAGTCTATTACTACAACAGAAATATATACGCACCTAGATAAAAACTATCTAAAACAAAGCATTCTAGATCACCATCCTTTAGAAAAAACTAAAATGGATTGGTAGCCCATACGTTAAGCTCTGGAATAAAACCTCTTTTATCCATATTTATTGTAGAAACTATTGCATGAGAAATCTCTTTAGAACTTAATTTTTTTTCTTGTTCTTCTCTCTCAACTCTATTTTTATTATTAAAAGCTGTAGGAACTTCACTAGGATTTACTAAAACTACTCTAATATTATCTCTTCTAAGCTCGTGTCTCCAACATTCAGTCAATCCCCTTAATGCAAATTTTGACGCGCAATAAACAGATCCTGAAGGAAATCCACTTGTGGCAGCACTTGATCCAATATTAATAATCATACCATATTGCTGGGTTTTAAAGAACTTGACCACTTCTTGGGTTAGCATTGTAAGTCCAAAAACATTAGTAGCAAAAATACTTTCGAAATGATTTATTTTTATGTCTTCTAATTTTGAAAATTCACCAATACCAGCATTATTTATCAAGACATCTATTCCTCCCATAGTATGAAAAGCATCTAGTGTTTTAACCGCGATGCTGTTGTACTTGCTTACATCAAAATGTATAGGTATGGCGTTAATTTCACTAGCTACTTTTTCTAGTTTAACTTTGTTTCTTCCAGTAATACATACAATAGCTCCTTTACCAACCAAATCAATTGCAGTAGCTTTTCCGATACCAGAGCTCCCTCCAGTTATAAGTACTTTTTTCCCAGATAAATTATTCATAACCGAATTTATCTAAATATAACAAATAAGAGATTTACTTTATGTTAATAAATCCTAATATTATTATAAAAGAGATATTATTTTATCTGAATCTGGTCTTGTAGAACTTCTAAACCTTTTGATTAAATGACCATTTTCGTCAATTAAATATTTCTCAAAATTCCACATGATGTCCCCAACAAATGATTGATTTTCCTGATTATTAAGCCATTTGAATAACGGATCAATGTCTTTTCCTTTGACGCTTGTTTTATTGGCCATCAAAAAAGAAACACCATAGTTTTTAGAACAGAATGTTTTGATATCACTGTTAGAGCCAGGTTCCTGACCACCAAAATTATTTGCTGGAAAGCCAATAATTACCAAATCGTTTCCATATTTATTATGGACATTTTGTAATGCTTCGTATTGGGAAGTAAAACCACATTCACTAGCAGTATTTACAAAAAGCATTTTTTTACCCTTGAAAGCAGATAATGCTTGAGTGGTGCCATCAATGGTTTTAATTTCAAATTCATGAACGGATTTTTGTGAAGTCATAGTTAGAAAGTTAAAAATTGTAAAAGTAAATACTAAGAATCTCATGTTTTGTTTAATTATTTGGATTAAATATTAAACAAATATAGTGCTTATATCCAATAATTTCCAAATGGTTAAGATAAATTATATTAAATTCGAACCATATTTCACTTGTTTATTTAAATGAATTCTAAAACTACTTCCTTTTACACTCTTGGTTGTAAACTTAATTTTTCAGAAACTAGTACTATATCTAGAGATTTAGAGGAAGAAGGCTATGCAAAAATAGATTTCGAGTTAGGTGCTGATATATATGTTATAAATACCTGCTCAGTTACAGATCAAGCAGATAAAAAGTGTAGAAATATCGTAAGAAAGGCACTTAAATACAATCCAAATGCATTTATTGTTGTTATAGGTTGTTATGCGCAGTTAAAACCAGAAGAAATATCTAGAATTGAAGGGGTGGATTTGGTTTTAGGAGCTCAAGAAAAGTTTAATATTAGCAACTATTTAAAAGATACTGTAAAGAAAAAAAAGCCAATACTACTAAATCAGCCTATCAAAAATGTTAAAACATTTTATCCTGGTTACAGTGTTGGAGACAGAACTAGATCCTTTTTTAAAGTCCAAGATGGTTGTAATTATTTTTGTTCGTTTTGCACCATTCCATTGGCTAGGGGGAAAAGCCGAAGTGGTACAATTTCTCAAACTATAGATAAAGCCAAGGAAATAGGAAATTCTGAAGTAAAAGAAGTTGTTTTAACTGGGATTAATCTAGGTGATTTTGGACATGGAACCAAAGAGAATTTTTATCAATTAATTAATGAATTAGAAGAATTAAATAGTATTTCTAGATTTAGAATATCTTCTATTGAGCCTGATTTACTAAGCGAAGAAATTATTGAATTTGTAAACAGTTCTGAAAAATTTGTTCCCCATTTTCATATTCCTCTTCAAAGTGGGTCTAATTTCCTTTTAAAAAAAATGAGGAGAAAATACAATACAGACCTATATTCTTCTAGAATAAAATTAATAAAGAAATTAATGCCCCATGCATGTATAGGAGTTGACGTAATAGTAGGCTTTCCTGGTGAGACTGAAGAAGAGTTTAATAAAACTATTGATTATATAAAATCACTTCCTGTTTCTTATTTACATGTATTTACTTATTCTGAAAGAGCTAATACTAATGCTCCTAAAATGAATGAAATTGTCCCTATGGAGATAAGAAGAAAAAGAAGTAAACAACTTAGGATATTGAGTTTGAAACTTAAGCTTCAATTTTATAACGAAAATATCGGCTATATGGGTAAAGTATTGTTTGAATCTAAAGAAGACAATTTCCTAATAGGATTTACAGAAAACTACCTTAAGGTTAAAATACCATTTAAACCCAAGATGATTAATACCATACAAGAAGTAAGAATAGAAAAAATAAGCTCTGACATTGAAGCTTACGGTAGTATTGTAAAGGAATTAGAATTAGTTAAATAAATAGATTAAATGAAATTACATAAATTACTAGATAACAATATTTTAATTAAAATATTTTTATTATTTATTCTTGCATTTCCATTAGCTTTTACAGCTCAAAATATGACCATTTTTGGAAATGTAATTGACACCTTAAATAATTCTGCAAAGAAAGATGCAGTTGTAATGCTAGTAAGACTTTCTGACTCTACCATGATTGATTTTAAAAGAACTGATGAAAATGGCGGATTTTATTTTAGCACCCCTCTTGACACTGTTGAAATTATTATTTCTCATCATAAAAATGACGATAAAATAATTTTCTTTTTTCCATCAAAAGACAGATTATCTTTAGATCTCAGCAATACCATTCTTCCAGAAAAAAGTGAAATGATGAACGAGGTGACTATTTATGCTTTTAAAGACCCTGTTTTCTTTAGAGGAGATACTTTGGTATTCTTAGCTGACTCCTTTAAAACCAAAGAAAATGCTGTAGTAGAAGATTTACTAAAAAAACTACCTGGTGTCGAAGTAGATAAAAATGGATCTATCACCTCTCAAGGTAGAGAAGTAAATAAAGTATTGGTAGATGGAGATGAGTTTTTTGGTAGTGACCCCACTATAGCAACTAAAAATCTAGGCGCAAAAAGTATTGAAAGTGTCGAAATTTATGAGGAAGAGAATACAGATTCTGACGAAACTGCAGATGAAACCATCCAAGTAATGGATTTAAGATTGAAAGAAGATGCTAAAAAAGGATATTTTGGAAGAGCTTCTGGTGGAATAGACTTTGACAATTTCTATGAGGGAGAGTTCTTATTTAATAAGTTTAATAAAGATTTTAAACTTTCTGTTTTTTCTTTAGCATCCAATACTCCAAGGGCAAATTTTGGATATGGAGACATCAAGAAATATGGACTTAGCACGGATAATGGGAATTTCTTTAGCGACAACAATGGAGGAGGATGGTGGGGAGGATCTAATGGGTATAATAACAATGGAATTCCTCAAACTCTTAAATCTGGTGTGTTTTTTTCTGACAAAATTGGAGAAAAAGTAAAAATCGGTTTCAACTATACTTATAATCAATCTTCTTTAGAGGCAAGGTCGGATAGGAATTTACAATACCAACTAAGAGATACTACTTTTTATGTGGAAGAAAGAAATTCTTCTAACCAAGAAAATGTAGACCAACTTATCAATGCAAGAATTGAGATAAAACTAGACAGCGCAACAACACTTGAAATTTTACCTAGCTACAGTACTTCAAAAAATAGCAACATAGATACTTTAAAAAATGCATTTATTTCAGAGGATAACACCCTTAATTCTAATTCAATTGTTCAACAAGATCATCAATCTGAAGGTTATAATTTTCAAACTGAGCTTAGGCTAAAGAGAGAGTTCAAGAAAAAAGATAGATTACTAAAATATGCTTTTGTTTACAGTCAGTCGGAGAATGATGAAGACCAATTTAACGTAACAGAAAATGAATATATTTTAAATGCTTTCTCTAATGATACTATTGATCAAAATCAACAATTTTTATCCAAATCTGAAAACTATAAATCCCAATTTCTTTTTAGAGAGCCAATTAGTAAAAAATGGAGCATTGACCTAGAGCATTTGTATAAAGTAAATCTTGGTAATCAGGACAGAAATACTTATAACAAAGATTTTATTACAGAAGATTACAATATTCTAGATGACCAATTTTCAAATTATTTTAACAATTTTAAATTGACCAACAGAGCTGGAATATACACGGTGTATCGATATAAAAAAGACCGATTAAAAATAGGTGGATACGTGAGAAATGTACAGTTAAGAAGCTTTGACATCAACAACAACCCACTTACCGATTCATTAAATTTTTGGGACCTTCTTCCTCAAGTTAATTACAGACATAAATTTAACAACTCTCAAAGAATAAGATTTAATTACCGAACCAACTCTAGACAACCTTCATTAAATCAATTACAACCTGTTCAAAACAATTCAAACCCAAATAAGATAGTAGAGGGAAATCCGGATTTAAGACCAGACTACTCACACCAATTGAACGTATCTTACAACCATTGGAAAGGACTAACAGGAAGCTATATATGGTCTAACTTAAGCTACAGAAGGGTAATGAATCCATTCTCTAATGAAATTACTTACGATAATTTTGGAAGAACTATATCCAAAACTGTAAATATGGATTCTAGTGCTAATGAGTTTGCGTCCCTTTATGTAGGTGGAAAAATTCCAATTGGCAATACTCCCTTAGGAATAAATTTGAATAATTCTTCTAATTACAACATTACCAATAGTATAATTGATAGACTCAAAAACACTACCACTACCCTTTCACAATCCAATGAAATTTCATTAGAATGGGAAACTGATTCTACTTTATTACAAATTGGTGCAGAAATAAGCTATTCTAAGCCCACTAACAGCCTTAACTTAATTAGCCAACCGTTCATTACCCAATACTATTTTTTAGACACAGAAATCGAATTACCTTGGAAAATGACTTTCTTTTCTGAAACAGGATATACCGTTAACTCACAACTTTCTGAAGGGTACGATATTAATTTTTTGATTATTAATTTCTCCTTAGAAAAAAGATTTAACAAAAGAGAAAATCTAATTCTATCTATTGAAGGAAATGACATTCTTAACCAAAATATAATTGCACAAAGATTGATTCAAAACAATATTATCATTGACAATAAAACAACCATAATATCTAGATATTTTTTAGCAAGACTGACCTATAAGTTCAATAACAACAAAACAAAATCTCAAGATGAATCATTTCATTAAATATATAATAAGTTTTATTTTTTTATTTAATTTTCAATATACTAATGGACAAATTACCCACGGAGTAATACTTTTTGAAAGAAAAACCAATCTTTTAAAAAAATATGATTCACCAGAATCTCAAAGATGGTTAAGAGGAGAAAAAGTAAAAATAGATAGATTTAATTTACATTTCAACCCTGCAAAGTCTATTTTTCTCCCTCTAGAATCAGCTGTTCCATCTAAAACCGACTGGGCCACATCCAAAAATACAGTTGTCCAAGATTTTGAAAAAGAAGAAAGAATATGTATTTACAATCTTTTTGGAGAAAGTAAAGTTGTTAAAGACAATATAGTAGAAAGAAACTGGAAGATTACCGAAAGAAAAAGAAATATTGCTGGCTACAGCTGCAGAAGAGCAATTTGGAATAAAAATGACAGTACAAGAATATATGCCTGGTACACCGATCAACTTATTCCATCTACAGGTCCAGAAACTTTTAATGGCTTGCCTGGAACCATACTTGGACTAGCTACAGAAGATGGCGGTGTTGTTTATTTTGCCAAATTAGTACAGGAGAAATATCAAAACGTTGACGAGCTTATTTCAGATATTAAAATCAAAAATTTTAGCACTGAAAAAGAGTTAAAAGACGAACTTATTAAAAAAAGCAAATCAAATCCATGGATGAGCAGAGTAGTTGCCTACTTATTTGAGTGGTAATTAAAGTAAATTATCAATAATGCCATCTACACTCATTCCATCAGCTTCTGCAACGTAATTTTTAACTACTCTATGTCTTAATATTGGTTTTGCTACTGCCTTAACATCTTCAATATCTGGTGAATATTTGCCATTTAACAAAGCATGGCACTTTGCTCCAAGAACTAAAAACTGAGAAGCTCTTGGCCCTGCTCCCCAAGAAATATATTTCTTAATATCTTCTGTTGCCATAGATTCATTTGGCCTAGTCTGAACGGCTAGCTTTACTGCATATTCTACCACATTGGAAGAAATAGGTGTTTTTCTAACTAAATCTTGAAAATAGATAATCTCCTGTGCAGAAATCACCTTTTCGACCTTTTTAGATATGGAACCGGTAGTTCCCTCAATAATAGATAATTCTTCCTGAAAACTTGGATATTTTACTAAAATATTAAACATAAACCTATCTAACTGAGCCTCTGGCAAAGGGTAAGTTCCCTCCTGCTCTATGGGATTTTGAGTTGCTAAGACAAAGAAAGGATTATCTAACTCATAATTATTTCCTGCAACAGTAACACTTCTTTCCTGCATTGCTTCAAGTAGTGCAGCTTGAGTTTTTGGAGGAGTTCTATTGATTTCATCGGCAAGGACAATATTTGCAAAAACTGGGCCTTTTAGAAATTTAAAATTTCTAGACTCGTCTAATATTTCAGCACCTATAATATCAGAAGGCATCAAATCAGGAGTAAATTGAATTCTGTTAAAAGAAAGCCCCATACACTCTGCAATAGTATTTATCATTAAGGTTTTTGCCAATCCAGGAACTCCAACTAATAAAGCATGTCCTTTTGAAAATACACTTATTAGAATTTGATCAATCACCTCTTCTTGGCCAACTATTACTTTTGAAATTTCTGTCTTAAGAGTCTTAAATTTTTCTAAAAAAGCATCGGCTGCTTCAACATCAGATTTGTACATTAATAAAATTTTATGCTAAATATATATTAATTTAAGTTTTTGAAATGTGAATTAAGTAGTATATATTTCCAATGTTTGTTAAAATTTTGAAATACTTAAGTAAATATGAATGTTTTTAAAGTTATTAGTCCTACCAAAAAAGAAATTCCTTTCATATTAAGTATTCCCCATAGCGGCACTTCTATCCCAAATGAAAAAGTTGCTTTTTTTAATAAAAAACAGCTTAACCTTAAAGAAGACACAGATTGGTTTTTGGATAAACTTTATGATTTTGCTCCTCAAATGGGCATTACAACAGTTTTGGCAAATTACCATAGATGGGTGGTAGATTTAAATAGAGACCCAAACAACCAACCATTATACAACGATGGTAGAATTATCACCTCAGTTTGTCCAATTACCAATTTTAATGGCAAAAATATTTATAATGACAACTTTCAACTAGACCAAAAAGAAATTTCCTCTAGAATTGAGTTCTATTTTTCCCCTTACCATATTTTCCTTGACAGCTTAATTAATAAGTTTTTAAAAAGCCATTCTAATGTGATTGTATGGGATGGTCATTCTATTAAAAGATTTGTACCTACCATAAATCCTAATAAATTTCCAGATTTAATTATCGGGAATAACGACCATAAATCTTGTCAAAAAGAATTTACTAAAATAGCATTTGACAGTTTGAAAAAATCCAATTATCAAGTTCAAATGAACCATCCATTCAAGGGAGGTTACATTACAAGGTTTCATGGGAATCCTAGCAAGGGAATTAACTCAATTCAATTAGAAATGTCTAAGGATTTATACATGTCCGAAAATGAGACTATTTACGACCAAAACAAAGCAAATAAAATTCAAAAAGTACTTAAATCAACATTCCAAGAATTAATTGATCAATTATAATGGGGAAATTCTATTTTAAAAAAATATTATTCCAAGAAGGCTGGAAGAAAAATGTAAAGATTTCTACAGACAATAACGGAACAATAACAGAAATTATCGAAAACTTTGAAGGAAAAGATTACGAAACTGAAGTACAATTAGCTATTCCAGGAATTCCAAATGCTCACTCTCATGCATTTCAATATGCAATGGCTGGATTAACAGAGAATCATTCTGAAAGTAGATCTTCTAACTTTTGGACTTGGAGAAATGAAATGTATAATTTAGCGCTTAACATAGACCCAGACGGCTTACAAGCAATTGCCACTATGCTATATAGTGAAATGTTAAAAAACGGATATACTAGTGTAGCAGAATTTCATTATTTACACCACGATAAAAATGGAAGTAAATATTCCAATGTGGGTGAACTAGGAGAAAGGCTATTAATAGCGGCTAAAGAAGCAGGAATTCACATTACACTTGTTCCAATATTTTATAACAAAGGTGGTTTTCAAAAAAAGTACGAAGCTGAACAAAAAAGATTTATTAGCTATAATTCAGAAGAATATATTCACCTTTTTGAAAAAACTTTAGAAACTGCAGAAAAATATAAAAGCAAAATCGGAATTGGGGTACACTCTATAAGAGCTGTTGAAGAAAAGATGTTGGGAGAAATTAACGATTACAATAAAGACAAATTCCCTTTTCATCTTCATATAGCTGAACAAATTAAAGAAGTAAATGAATCTAAGAAGTATCTTGGGCAAAAACCTGTTGAATGGCTTTATAATAATTTTAAAATTGGCGAAAATCACCATCTTGTACATGCAACTCACTTAACAGTAAAAGAAACAAAATTAATTACCTCTAACAACTCTAATGTTGTTTTATGTCCTATTACAGAGGGAAATCTTGCAGATGGAGTTTTTAATTTTAATTTGTTTCAAGAGCAAAAAGGTAATTGGTGTATAGGAAGTGATAGTAATGTGGGCTTGTCTGCTTTTGAAGAAATAAGGTTACTTGACTATACCAACAGACTAAAGACCAATAAACGAGATACTTTTAAAAATTCTGAATCAGCAAATTCTGGGGAGATTGCTTTCCAAGCTATTTATAACAATGGTCATAAGGCAATGGGTAATAAAAAATCAAAATATTTTGAAATTGGAGGTTCATTAGATTTTTTAGATATTGATCATAACCAACCTTTAATCCACAATTCTTCAGAGAAAAACTTATTAAATACTATAATTTACAGTACAGATATAAGAAGTATAAAGAATACTTATACAAATGGAAAAAAAAGGGGTAATGATATAAATTTAAGATATAAGATGATTACAAAATACAATAGTGCAATTAAAAGAATTAAAAATTATTAGGCTCTACCCATAGTTTTTAAATGACTGAAATGGTGCTTTAATGCGCCAATAAAAGTATTGCTAGCATGATACGGCAAATTAAATTCTTTTGCTGTTTGTTTTACAATTTTAGATATATCATGGTAGTGGACATGGCATATATTTGGAAATAAATGGTGCTCAATCTGGTAATTCAATCCTCCAATAAACCAAGAGAAAAAAGACTTTGAATTTGAAAAATTGGCTGTAGTTTCTAACTGATGAACATACCAATTTTTCTCAACCATTCCATCATTATTAGGTAAAGGAAATTCTGTTTGATCAACAATGTGGGCACACAAA
This sequence comes from Flavobacteriales bacterium, assembly GCA_016780365.1. Lineage (GTDB taxonomy): Bacteria > Bacteroidota > Bacteroidia > Flavobacteriales_D > Parvicellaceae > MED-G20. The sequence goes on along the minus strand of JADHMB010000003.1, from coordinate 33,870 downwards.
AAGACAGTTGACAAGAAAAAACCAGCTATAAACTCCATTATGAAAAAACCAGCTATATTAATTCCAAGATTACCAGTAACTAAAGTTGGTAAAATTAGGATTAAAAATACATAAATAACTTTCCAAAACAGTAGGGAAAACATTGCTTTTGTAAAAGAGATTCCTTGAGATTTTAATAGACCTTTTTTGTTGTACTTAATTAGCTGGATAAAATCTTTGCTTACCAACCATGAAATAGTTAATAGACCATAAACAAACCAAGCATAGATATGTTGGAATTTATGTAAAGTTTTTTTCTCTTGATCTTGAGAAAACCTAAGTATGATACCTGCATCCACATCTTCATCCATTCCAATGATATTGGTATAAGTGTGGTGTAAAACATTATGTTGAATTCTCCAGTTTAAATCATAACCTCCGCAAATATTTAAAAAGTAACCAATCCATTTATTTACAGTCATGTTTTTAGAGTAAGCATTGTGATTTCCATCATGCATTACAGACATTCCGATACCTGCCATTCCAAAACCAATAATGGCCCATAATAATAATACTATTGGAGAAGAAAGATTTAATGTCAAAATAAGGACATAAGGAACAATATAAATAGCCATCATGAAAAATGTCTTAAATATCATAGCAGCATTATGATTTTTAGAAATATTATTTTCCTTGAAATAAGAATTGACTCTTTTTCTTAAAACCTTTACGAATTCAGGCTTTGTTGTATCGAACTTTATGTTTTTGACAGATGAGATGATTTAAAATTTTATACAAATAAATGGTGTTTTAACTTAACTTTTTTTTTGTTCAATGTTTTATGCAATATTGTAAGAACCTAAATGTTTCAAGAATTTGTAATGACTACGAATAGCCGAGAACATATTCTTGTAAGATTTGTAAGGCACATTAAATTCCTGTGCTGTAGACTGAACTATTTTACTAATTTTTTTGTAATGTATGTGGCAAATATTAGGAAAAAGATGGTGTTCGATTTGAAAATTCAGACCACCAATAAACCAAGAAAGTAATTTAGAGTTCATAGCAAAATTACATGTAGTATTTAATTGGTGAACAAACCAATTTTTATCCACTACTCTACTCTCATTTGGAGAATTAAAATCGTTAGGCTCCATTACATGTGCACATTGAAATACTATAGATAAAATAAGACCTGCAGTATAGTGCATGGTAAAATATCCTATTAATACCAACCACCAATTGTCTAAGAAAATTAGAGGTAAGACCAAAGCGTAGGCGTAGTAAATGACTTTATAAAAAATAAGAAGTGCCATTTGATTTGTGAAATTTCTTTTTTGAATCTTTAAAAGACCATTCTTATGGTACCTAATTAACTGTAAAAAATCTTTTTCAAATGCCCATTGCAGAGTCATAAGACCATATAGAAACCAAGCATACAGATGTTGGTACTTATGGTGTTTTTTTAATTTTTGATCTGGTGAAAATCTAAACATAACGCCAGAATCTAAGTCTTCATCCATAGAAGAAATATTGGTGTAGGTATGATGCAATACATTGTGTTGTATTCTCCAATTGATATAATTACCCCCTAAAAACGTGATGAAAAAACCAAAGAAATTATTTATTTTTTTGTTCTTCGAATAAGCTCCATGATTGGCATCGTGCATTACTGACATTCCAATCCCTGCCATTCCAAAACCCATAGCAAACCATAAAATAATGGAGAAGTAAGAAGCGTTAAATACATAAAGAAGAGAATAAGATCCAAAATAAAGTAAAATTAAAAGTATGGTCTTAAGAAACATGTTGAAATTAGCATGTTTAGAAATTTTATTTTCCCTGAAATAATTATCAACTCTTTTTTTAAGAGTTTTAACAAAAACACTTTTTTTACTGTCGAAACTTACTGATTTAAAACTCATGGGCCTAATTTTAAGTAAATGTAGAACATTAATTTAAAGATAAATATCCATGTTTAATGTGTAATTAACATTATTATGAACATCAGAATCAATTAATGATTACTTTTCATGCTCTAGAAAATCGATCCCATATTGCTTTAGTTCTTTTAAAATTGGATCATAAATTTGTTTATCCAACGGCAATACTACTCCTCTAGTTTTAATGCTTCCATTAAGCAACATTTTAGTAGCAATTCCCAGCGGTAGTCCCACTGTGTCACTCATAGCTGTAATATTAGAATCTTTTCCAATATAAGCCATATGAGATATCAATTCCTTTTCAATTTTATCAAGTGTATAAGTAACTCTATGCCACATAACAATCATGTCTTTATCCTGAGGACTTAACGTCCATTTTTCCTGAAGTATTTTTTGTAGTATTTGAGCTGGAGATGCGTCTTTAAGACCTATTTTTTTATCTTCAAAAATACCTAGCCAAACTAATTTTTCCCACATATAATCGTCTTGCTCTATTCTAAGATAATGACGAAGCTTTAGTTCCACAGAATCGTAAGTATTAAACTTAAGAAATGAATTTATAAATTCTCTATTGGTCATGTTTTCTGACCCTTCAACAATGTAAGAATCATCAGTAGCCCCAAGTTGAACAAAAATATTCCATGCCCTACAGAAACCTACTTTTCTTAAAGTACCTCTATACATTGTAGAAATATCATCCAATTCGTAAATAGACCTGTATTTCAGTGAATCTCTATTTGGATAGCCTTCGAACTTTCCATATCCTGGGACATCAATTATTTCAGTTCTTCTAAATAGCTTATGGTAAGGTATATACTTATACTTTCCCTCCTTTATAAATTTTGCACTCCCACCTTGACCAGCCAAAACAACATTTCTTGGATTCCATGTAAACTTATAATTCCATGGGTTATCATCACTTTCCGGAGCAACTAATCCACCAGTGTAGGATTCAAAACCTTTAACATCTCCCCCTTTAGCCTTAACCTGGTCAATAAGTTTTTTAGCAGACATGTGATCAATCCCTGGATCTAATCCTAGTTCGTTTAACACCAAAACTTTGTTCTTTAAAGCATTCTCATTTAATGTTTTAATTTCATCTGTTATATAACTTGGTGTAATAACATGAACACCACAATCTACGGAGTCTTTCAATACCTTAAAATGCATATGTGCCGGAAGCATAGATATCACAACATCTGAAGATTTTATATATTCTTTTCTTATGACATCGTCATTTGCATCTAGCTGATAAGAAAATCCATTTGGATGATTGCCTATCTTGCTCTCGGCCAACTTTAAATTAAAGTCTACTACGGTCACCGTCCATTTTTCTAGATCTGAATTATCTAACAAATATTTAATAAGTGAAGTAGAGGATCTTCCGGAACCAATGACCAATATTTTTTTCATATTTATTTTTTATAAATGCTAACCAATCATTTTTTGTTTTGATAGAATAGAATTTATATTTGCTCACAATATATGAAAACAGATCGGTTATTTTTATCATTTTCAATACTTGGAATAGCAATTGCTACATTATTTGGAGCATTTGGTGCTCATTCTCTAAAGGATTTATTTTCCACATATGAAATGGATGTATGGAACAAAGGAATATTCTATCAGATTTCTAATTCTTTGGGACTTATTATTTTAGTGGCTTTGAGAAAAATTGAGCTAATTAAAAAAAATGACTTGCCATTTTATTTTTTATTAATTGGAATAGTTTTTTTTTCTTTCTCTTTATATATAATTTCTTTAACAAATGTTTTTCTTCACCCTCAACATTGGCTAAAAACATTAATGATACCTGTTACTCCTATTGGTGGAAGTTTGATAATTATTGGATGGATTTTAGTTTTTCTTCGTCTTAAAAAATGACAATCATACACAATTTTTATTTTTTTAAAAAAAATTAAAAACCTTATTTAGATTTATTCTAAATAAATATATTTGCAAAAAAAACTTATTTTTCTTACCATGATTAGATTATACGCCTTAATATTTTCCCTGCTATTTGCTATTTCTTGTACAAACAATAAAGAAGTACAAAATCCAGTAGAAGAAACAAAAAAAGAATCTCTAACTCTTTACACTCACAGACATTACGACTCCGATAAATTAATTTTTAAAAAATTTGAAGAAAAAACTGGAATAAAAATAAATGTTGTAAAAGCAAGTGCAGATGAATTGATTCAAAAAATGGAAACAGAAGGTAATCAATCCCCAGCAGATTTATTACTAACAGTAGACGCTGGTCGTTTGGTAAGAGCAAAAGATAAAAACCTACTTCAATCTTCAAGTTCAGATCTTTTAAATACAACCATTCCTACTCACCTTAAGGATTCTAGCAATTACTGGTTTGGTTTAACCAAAAGAGCTAGAGTAATAGTTTATAACAAAAAAACTGTAGATTCTTCTGATTTATCAGACTACGAAGATTTAGTAAATGAGAATTGGAAAAATAAAATACTAATTCGTTCTTCCAATAACATATACAATCAATCTCTTATGGCGTCTATTATTGCCAACAAAGGGGAAGATTCAGCAAAAAAATGGGCTGAAGGAATAGTAAATAATTTTGCAAGATCGCCCAAAGGAAACGACAGAGATCAGGTAAAAGCAATTTTAGCAAATGAAGGTGAAATAGCAATAATCAATACTTATTATTTGGGGAAACTTATCAACTCTAAAGACTCTAATGAAGTAGCAGCTGGAAATGCAGTAGGTATATTTTTTCCAAATCAAGAAAATAGAGGAACACATATAAACATTAGTGGTATTGGAGTTGCTAAAAGTTCAAAAAACAAAGAAAATGCAATTAAATTCATTGAATTTTTAATTAGCAAAGATATTCAAGAGATTTTTGCAAAAGCCAATTACGAATATCCTGTTAATAAAGATGCAAAATCTTCTGAATTATTAAAATCTTGGGGGCAATTCAAAGAAGATAAGCTATCTTTAACTAAGCTAGGTGAACTCAATAAAAAAGCAGTAATTCTGTTCGATGAGGTTAAATGGCCTTAAGCTAAACCATCAAATAAAAAGATGTTTTTAAAAATAAAACATTTTAAAAGAGACTTTAATAAATGGACGTTACTTATTGTAGCTCTAAGTTTATTTTTATCAATACCTATATTTTCTATCTTAATAAGTCTATTTAGTGGAAACGGTGAAATGTGGGAACATATCACCTCCTACTTTCTTTTTGATTATATAAAAAATTCTGCCATCTTAATTTTTGGCACAGGACTATTGACATTCACTATTGGGACTTCTTCTGCCTGGATTGTAGCAAAGTATACTTTTAAATATAAGAAAGTTATTGAATGGCTTTTATTTATGCCATTAGCAATTCCTTCTTACATAGTTGCATATACCTACGTTGGTTTAATTGGGAATGGAGGTACATTCATTGAGATTTTGAGGGATTTTGGCCTATCTATTAACAGAATTGAGATGATGAATATTTATGGTTTAATATGGGTTTTAAGTTTTTCTCTTTATCCATATGTTTATGCAGGAACAAGAACCATTTTTCAAAGTTACCCTTCTCAACTTAAGCATACAGCATCTTTACTTGGCGTTTCTAATAAAAAATATTTTTTCTCAGTAGCTCTCCCCTTAGCCTCCCCTGGTATAATAGGTGGTATGTTTTTAGTATTTATGGAAGTTTTAAATGACTATGGAGCTGCAAAATATTATGGGGTTAATACATTCACCACTGGAATATTTAGAACATGGACAGCACTAGAAGATTTACAATCTTCAATTTACTTATCTGCAATTCTGGTAGTTTTAGTATTTATTTTAATTCTTATTGTAAAATGGTTGAGAGGGAGAAGATCCTATAATTTAAAACAACCCAATGCCATCCACAAGAATGAAATCAAGAGAACTAAACTTAGTGGGTTAAAAAGAATCCTCTATTTGGGAATTCTACTTGTTCCTATACTATTTGGTTTTATTCTTCCTTTAATTCAACTTGTAATTTGGGGAATACAAACCTTTGATTCTATGTTTAACTACGATTTGATAATTTTAGGATTAGAAAGCTTATCGTTAGGTCTTTCCACTGCTCTACTTGTTGTTTTTCTTGCTTGTTTGTTAATCTACCTTTCAAAATGGAATTATTTTAAACAATTCAATGTCTTTTCAAAAATTGCAACACTGGGTTATGTTATTCCAGGGGCAATTATTGGAGTTGGAATTATAAGAACAAGTAAATCTTTGACAGATTTATTTAGTTTCCAATTCAATCTTGAAATTGGTCACCTTGTTTACAACAGTATTTTGGTACTTATTTACGCTTATTTATTCAGATTTATTGCAGTAGCTTACAATTCCATTGAAGGAAATACTCTAAAGCTTGGTAAAAATCTTTCAGAATCTTCCTATTTACTTGGCTATGGAAAAATTAAAACATTTTTTAAAATTGATTTTCCTTTACTAAAAAATGCCCTTCTTAGTTCCTTTGTATTGGTTCTAATTGATGTTATGAAAGAATTACCTCTTACTCTTATTCTAAAACCTTACAACTTAAGCACACTTGCAGTAAGGGCCTATGAATATGCAGAGGACGAAAGAGTAGCCGAAGCTGCTCTCCCAGCATTATTTTTGATATTTTTAATTGGGACTATGATTACATTGCTAAATTATAAGCTAAAAGAAAATAAGTGAATTTTATAAATACATATTCGTTATGAAAATATTAGAAATTGAAAACCTATCTAAGTCTTTTGAATCAAAATTTGAAGTGGTTTCTGATTGTACTTTTAATATTCAAGCTGGTAATATATGTGCCATTGTTGGCGAAAGTGGAAGTGGGAAAACCACATTATTTAGACTTATTGCTGGACTAGAAAGACCAGACAAGGGAACCATTAGAATTAATGGGACCTTAATGAGTAGTGATAAATTTATAAGAGATATTAAAGACAGAAATGTTGGACTAGTATTTCAAGACTTTTCACTATTTCCACACTTAACTGTAAAAGAAAATATTGAATTTGGTCTAAATAAAAATAAAGATGAAAAGGTTGAAAAACTACTAGAAATCATAAAGATGGAAAATTTTCCAAATAGATATCCCAATGAACTAAGTGGAGGACAACAACAAAGAGTATCCTTAGCTCGATCTCTCGCAATGGATCCAGAACTTCTACTATTGGACGAACCATTTAGCAGTTTAGATACCCAACTGAAATCAAAAATTAGGCAAGAGTTAAGAGATATAATAAAAAAAATAGGTATTTCATCTGTCTTCATTACTCACGATATAATAGATGCTTTAGAAATTGCTGATGAAATTATTTTCATGGATAATGGGAAAATAATAAGACAGTGCTTAATTGAAGATGTTTTTAAGGAAATTAAAGACGAAAAAATTCAAAATAATATGGTTGAACTAAAAAAAAATGCAGAGCTAATTCTAAATGCATTGAAAAAGAACTAAACATCTATATTTCTAATAAACTATAAGAATTATAGTAGTTAACACCCATAAATATTTAAAACTAAATTGAAATTTTCTTATTTAGAATCATTCTAAAATACCACAAAAAAGGTATTGTCAATAATTGGTTGAATAGTAATTTTGTCCAATGAATTATCTAAAATTCATAAAATGAGAAAATTAAACTTTAGACTTTTATTTACCTGTACTGTACTTGCCATATTTGCAAGCTGTGCTAAAAAAGGTTGTACAGATCCTCTAGCATTAAACTACGATGTTGATGCAACAAAAGATGACCATGGTTGCGAGTACGCACCAGCTCTTGTTGTTCCTGACACCTACGTATTTACAGATGCTGACGGTAACAATACAGTTTCTTACAGCGGACAAACTTCAAGAATGGATATGCTCTCCGAAATGGTTTCTTATCTAAAAACTGCAAATGGAAGTAACACTACTCCTGCAACATTAGACGCAAATACTTTATTAGCCATGTATGATAATTCATATACAGGTTGGTCAGACACCAATTTAATTGACAATGGAAAACAATTAAAAAGTAAAACCGCACTTAATGATGCTGGTATTCAAGCAATGTTTGAAGGATGGATGACTGACGCTGCTGCTGGTAGTCCAGATGTAACTGGATCTTATCTTCAAGCTGCATCAGGAATTGAATGGACTCAAATGATTGAAAAAGGATTAATGGGTGCTTGTTTTGCTAGTCAAATGACTTCTAATTACTTAGCTGGTATTAGTAATGATGATAACACTGTCGCTGTCGATGCTGCTGCTGGAAAATACTATACAGAAATGGAACACCACTGGGATGAAGCATATGGATACTTTACTGACGCTCCTGATTATCCAACCAATGGAACAGATAGATTTTGGGGAAAGTATGCTAACAAATCTTACCTAGAAGATAATATAGGTTCTGCAACAGATATTTCTTTAGCATTTAGAACTGGAAGAGCAGCAATAAGTGCTGGTGACACAGATGCAGCTCTATTACAAGTTGGAATTTTAGAAACTGAAGTTAAGCAAATGGTTGCTGGAATGGCTTTGCATTATTTAAATGACGCAAAATCTCAAATTGCTGCAGGTAATGCACAATCAAGCATCAACCATAGTATGTCTGAAGCTCTTGCATTTATTTTCGGAATTCAATTTGTAACTGACAGTCCAGATATGTCAAGTACTGATGTTATGGCTTTAGTAAACCAAATAGCACCTGACGTTGCAGGTTTTTCAATGGATATTACTGAAATAAATGTAGCAATAGATCAAGTAGCTGCTGCAACAGGTTTAACAGATAAAAAAAATGACTTTTAGAGAAGCAATATATATTTATTTTTTTATGGTTGTTAAGTTAATTAATTAAACTATTGCTAATCAAAAAACAAACACTCAACAAATACTGTTGGGTCTTTGTTTGGTTGGTACTTTTAACAAAAATATGAATACAAGGTTTTTAAAATTTTTATATATTCTTTCAGCTCTTTTGATTATTCAGAGTTGCAAAAAAAGTGGGTGTACTGACCCAAATGCATTAAACTATGATATAGATGCACAAAAGGAGGACAATGGTTGTCTTTATGAAGATTATGATAAATTATCTTTGCTCACCAACTTAGCTGACAATTATATTATTCCTTCATTAGATGCTTACAAAAGTAGGATCATCACTTTAAATATTCATGTAGATTCATTTATAGAAAATCCAAGTATTTCTAATCTAACACTTCTTAGAACGAATTGGGAAGATGCATTACTAAACTGGCAAGATATCGGATTCTTAGATTTTGGTCCATCTGAGTATATACTATTAAGAAGTCAAACCAATACATTTCCAATCGATACAACAGAGCTAAATAACTCTATAACATTAGCAGACTGGAATTTAGAATATGCTAGTAGTTACGATTCCAAAGGACTTCAAGCATTAGACTACCTACTATTTAAGCCTGGATATACAGATAGTGAATTAATTACTTATTTTCAAAATAATACAAATGCCAAAAACTATCTCAAGGCTGTAGCAGAAGATTTAAACCAAAATATTAATTATGTTACCAATCAATGGGTAAGTTACAGAGAAGATTTTATCAATGATTTTGAAGTTACTCAATCTAACTTTTCTACCAATTCACAGGGAAGTTCTATTAGTAATATCATAAACGCATTATGCTTGCACTACGAATTTTATATAAGAAGAGGAAAAGTAGGTCTTCCATTAGGTGTATTTAATGGGTTTTCACAATTAGAACTTCCAGAACTAGTGGAATGTTATTATTCAGGAAAATCAACTCAAAACTTAGTTAGATCAATAAATTCTTTAAGAAAATATGTAACCGGTTCTAGCTACTTAAATAACGACAATGGATTAGGATTAGACGATTACATGGATTTTGTAAATGCAGAACAAAGTACGCAGCAATTATCTACAGTAATAGACAATCAATTTCTTACTATATTAGACGAAGTAAATAATATTAATGGTCCTCTAAGTGAAGAGATAATCAATAACAAGTCACAGATAACTCAAACTTATCAAGAATTACAACAGTTAGTTCCATATATCAAAGTAGATATGACATCTGCATTAGGTGTTTTAATTACCTACCAAGACAATGACGGGGATTAATAAATGGATTACCCATTTAACTAAAAATCAAGTTAGTATTTATCCACTTGTAGTATTTCGAATTATCTTCGGAATATTAATGTTTTTCAGTACTTTAAGATTTATTCTAAAAGGCTGGGTACACGATCTTTATGAAGTTCCAACCTACTTTTTCACCTACTATGGATTTGATTGGGTAAGCCCCTTATCTAACCCTTTTATGTATGTACTTTTCCTACTACTTTTAATTACTTGTATTTTCATAATATTTGGATTATTATATAGAGCTAATACTGTACTATTTTTTATAATATTTACCTACATAGAACTAATTGACAAAACCAATTATCTCAATCATTACTATTTTATCTCGTTAATTAGTCTACTATTAATTTTAATTCCAGCAAATAGCTATTTTTCACTAGACGCCTACTTTGGAATTTGTAAAAGAAAAAAAACCATACAGGCTTGGCAAATAAATATAATTAAACTTCAAATTGGTTTGGTTTATTTTTTTGCTGGAATATCCAAACTAAACTACCACTGGCTTATTGAAGCTCAACCACTAATAAATTGGCTAAAACATCAGTCAGATTTTCCTGTAATTGGTAAATTATTTCTTTATGATTTTACAGCTTACTTATTTAGTTGGGTAAGTGCAATCTTTGATATTTTCATATTCTTTTTACTAATTGATAAAAGAAGCAGATGGATTAGCTACTTTGTAGCTTTTGTTTTTCATATAATGACAGCGATTATGTTTCCAATAGGAGTTTTTCCTTACGTAATGATTGCAAGTACCTTAATATTCTTTAACGATAATTTTCACAAGAAAATAATAGATTTTATTTCTAAATATGGTTTACTTAATAGTAGTAAATCAATTGAAGAAAAAAACAATTATCAAACTAAGACCAACAGTGTACTAAAGTTTTTTTTAATTGGATTCTTTACCCTACAATTATTTCTCCCCCTAAGGTTCATGTTATACCCAGGGAAATTATTTTGGACCGAACAAGGCTACAGATTTAGCTGGAGAGTAATGCTAATTGAAAAAGCTGGGTATTCTCAATTTTATATTCACGAACCCAAAATGGATAGGAAAATGTTAATTCAAAATAGAGATTATTTAACCCCACAACAGGAAAAGATGATGTCTACACAACCCGATATGATTCTTCAATATGCACATTTCCTTTCTAAGACTTTTAAAGATTCTTGCCTAGTAGAGTCCAACGGAGAAATTATAAAAATGGGGAGGAATCCAAAAATAACTGCAGATATTACAGTGAGTCTATTTAATAAAGGAAGTAGAAAATTTATAGATTCCGAAAAGAATCTTTCTGAAATTAAAAGAGGTTTTGGCAATAAAGAATGGATACTTGATTATGAAGATTAAATTACTTGGATTACTACTATTTTTATCTGTTCAAAGTTTTTCCCAAAAAGGGAAAATTTCTGGATATGTCACCCATTCCAATAACAACCCACTTGCCTTTACCACAGTATATATAGAGAAAATAAATAAAGTTTTTTACACCAATAATCTTGGGTTTTTCACCATTCCAAAACTCAATTATGGAAAATATGTAATTAGTTATTATTTAACTGGTTTTACTAAAAAAAGCGACACTATAATTTTAGATCAACCCTATCTAAATCTATCAAAAGTTACTCTTGAAGAATTAAGTTATGATTTAGAGGAATACGAAATAAAACAAGACGAAGAATTTAATATTAGAAAATTGCGAGCTATTGAAGGAGTAATGATTACTCAAGGCAAAAAAACTGAAGCTATTTCTGTAGAGTCATTAGATGCTAATAAAGCTACCAACCAAAGTAGACAGATCTACTCCAAAATACCAGGAATAAATATTTGGGAGAGTGACGGCGCAGGAATTCAGTTGGGATTAGGAGGAAGGGGTTTGAACCCAAGCAGGAATTCTAATTACAATACAAGACAAAATGGATACGATATTAGCGCCGATGCTTTGGGATATCCAGAGAGTTATTATAGCCCACCATCAGAAGCAATTCAAGAAATTCAATTAATAAGAGGCGCTGCTTCTTTACAATTTGGTCCTCAGTTTGGAGGTTTAATAAATTTCAAATTAAAAGAAGGAAATCCTGATAAAAAAATAGAATCTATAATACGACACACGGTGGGTTCCTACAAATTGAATAATTCTTTTGTAAGTCTTGGTGGAACCAATAAAAAGTTCAAATACTATGGTTTTATAAATCTCAAATCTGGAGATGATTGGCGAGCAAATTCTAATTTTGATTTAAAAAATGGATATCTACATTTTACTTATTCTCCAAATGAAAAAATAAATTTACATTTTGATTTTACTAAAATGGATTATCTAGCACAACAACCTGGGGGGCTAACAGACCAACAATTTGAAAATAATCCAGACACCTCTTTTAGGGAAAGAAATTGGTTTAAAGTAGATTGGAATCTAGCAGCATTTCAATTAGATTACGAGTTTAATTCTAGAACAAGGCTGAATTCTAGAACCTTTGGTTTGATTGCATCTAGAGAGTCTTTAGGTTATCTAGATCAAATAAACAGAATTGATCCGCTTCTAGACAGAAATTTGATATCAGGAAATTTTAAAAATATAGGTAATGAAACCCGTCTAATTCATTTGTATGATGTAAATAATTTACCATGGGCATTTTTAATTGGCGCTAGATTATATAGAGGTTTTAGTCAAGGAATTCAAGGAAAGGCAAATAATGGGTATGGCCCAGATTTTTATTTTGTTAATGATCTTAACAATATTTCATCTGATTTTATTGAAAGTAATTATAATTTCCCAAGTTTTAACTTCTCGTTATTTGCCGAACATATTTTAAATATTTCAAATAGATTAAGTATAACCCCAGGAATAAGATATGAGAATATAAATACTTCTGCCAATGGAGCCTATAGAATTAATTACCCAGATTTAGCTGGTAATATTGTATTTGATACTGTTATAAATGTTGATGATCAAAACAATAGAGACTTACTACTTACTGGAATTGGATTAAATTTTAAATTAAATGAAGAAATTGAAGTTTACTCTAACATTTCACAAAATTATAGAAGTGTCAACTTCACTGATATGCAAATAAGGAATCCTAATTTCAGAATTGATCCTGTGCTTAAAGACGAAGTAGGATATAACAGCGATTTAGGAATAAGAGGAAAAATAAAAGATATTCTTTATTTCGATGCATCATTGTTCTATTTATTTTACAATAATAGAATTGGAAATACGATTCAAATTGACAGTAATCTATTTAATACTTACCAGTATAGAACCAATATCTCCGAGTCTAGAACATATGGATTTGAATCGGTCTTAGAATGTGATTGGTGGAAAATTTTTTCTAAAAAGAAAAATTATAAATGGACAACATTTTTAAATATTGCATATAATAATGCAGAATACATCAGCTCTGACATATCTGCTTTTTTTGGAAAAAAGGTAGAAATGGTTCCACCGTTGATATTTAGAACTGGAATGACTATTGGAGGAGACAATCTATCGGTTTCTTACCAATATAGCTACACAAAAGAACATTTTTCAGATGCAACCAATTCCGATTATCAGATAAATGCTGTCGTTGGACTCATTCCCTCCTACTCTGTTATGGATGTGTCTTTGAAATACTCCTTCAAAAAATTTCAATTAGAAACTGGTATAAATAATTTAACCAATCAATCCTATTTTACTAGACGAGCTGTAGCATATCCTGGACCGGGCATTATACCATCTATGCCTAGGAATTTTTACCTTTGCTTACAAATCAAGCTTTAATTCTAGTTTATGGATATTTACGATGTTTCATTTATTATCTCAACCCTATGGGTTGGTCCTTTTTGGATGGCAATGCTCTTAAACCCTAAGAAGGAAAAAACAAAAAAACTACTTTCCGGGCCTTGGTTTTTTATAGGACCAATTATTCTTTGGTTTATAATCATGTGTTACAACCCTCAAGGTTTAATTGATCTTTTCTCTGGTTCTAGTAATTCATTAGGATTTATTGAAGGACTGGCTGCTGGTCTTGCAACCAAGGCTGGTATTACTGCAACATGGGCCCATATGGTTGCAGGTGATATTTTTGTGACTAGATGGATATGGAGAAAATGTTTAGAAACCAATTCTCCCATTTGGATTGTAAGATTATCTATATTTTTTGGGGTAATGCTTATGCCAGTTGGACTTGGAATTTTCGCTATTAGCAATTTCTTGAAAAAGTGATTTTAAGAACCACAATATTCTTAATACTAAATTTTACAGCTTTAGCATTCGGCGGTCTTTTTACTTCTGAAGGTGTTCCATCTGAATGGTATTTGTCTCTTTTAAAAGCTCCATGGACACCTCCAGGATGGGTATTTGGTTTTGCTTGGAGTATAATTATGATTTGTTATGGGTTTTATATGGGATTTTTATACAATACTAATTCTAAAAAAACTACAATAATTATTTTATACGTATTACAACTCTTTCTAAATATTTCTTGGAACCAAGTCTTTTTTAAATTTCACTATGTACTTTTAGGCTTTATAGTAATAAGCTTGCTTACAATAACTGTAATTTTCAAGCTGTTTTTCTTTTATAAAGCAATTAAATTAAAATCATTTTTAATACTTCCATATATATTTTGGTTAATAATAGCAACTTCTCTAAATGGTTACATTTTAATTTATAACTAATTGGTCTTTGATATATTTATTCCTTTGTTAACTTTATGTCAATCAAAGATTAAGTTAAAATGAAAAACATTAAATATTTAGTACCTTTTTTAATAATTACCTTATTATTCTCCTGCACAAAAAGTGCTGGAACAGGTGGAAGAGCAACTATTAAAGGAAATATTGTGGTAGACAATATAAATATTCTAGGAAATATTGTAGATAGCTATGACGCTCAAGACCAAGAAGTATACATAATTTATGGACAGCAAAACAATACCCATGATGACGATGTTAATACAAGTTATGATGGCACATTTGAGTTCAAGTACCTAAATAAAGGTAATTATGAAATATTTGTCTATAGTGATTGTGTAGATTGTCCTAAAGGACAAGACAGCTTAATAACAAAAACAATTACCATATCAGATTCTGAAGAAATTATTGAAATGGATACAATAAGAATAGCTAATTTCATTTGATGAAGGCTATTGGTATTTTTCTATTATTAATTTCTCCTTGTTTTGTTTTTTCTCAGGATATGAGTCAAGATTTTGGAACTTGGACCAAAATTAAGTCTGATTTTAAAATCAATAAGAAAACATCATTCACCAACAAGACTGAACTTAGAACATTAGATAATTCGTCACAAATATCACAGTTTTACACACAATTTTCACTCAATAAAAAATTGAATAAAAAATTATCTACCAGTTTTGCATGGAGATTAAGATTGTTAAATAAAGAGTATTCTTACCTTTTAGCAAATAGGTTTCACAACGATTTAACCTTTAAACATAAAATTTCTGATTTATCTTTCTATTTCAGACTAAGAACACAAATAAACTTTAATCCCAATAGTAGTAATGAATTTTACGAAAGGACTAGACTTACATTAAAATATAAAATAAATAAAAAAATTGCTTTTTATGCCTATCAAGAATTGTACTTCTTATTGAGTCCTTCTGAAAGATATTTCTATGATAAAACTAGATTTGGAACTGGAATTCAATTCGAATTAAACAAAAAAACAGAGTTAGAAATTAAATACCTGAAAATAAACGATATTAATGTAGAAAACCCCAGTTCATTAAATATATTAGGTGCTAATTTAAAACTGAAGTTCTAATTCTAAAAATTAGTTCGATAGTTACTTTTAAATAACTTGAAATAGAACAAACTATTTCATTAATAAATAATAATTTTTATAGTTTTATTTTCTGGTTGAGAACAAGATTTTAAAGTTTTTATATATTCCTTTTCGTTTCTTACATACATAGGAATAAAACTATCAATTCTCTCTGTTAACTTGTTATTGACATGCAACTGACTAGATATCTTATTTAGTTGATTTTTCTTGAGTTCTTCCTTATTTTTTAAAGCTTTTAGAAACTTGTTTTTAATTTTCTCTAAATCACTCTTCATTCCTTTTATTGTGCCGTTTACAGATGGTTCAAGAGTTGTTTCTACACCCTTTGCTTTGTCCAATAAATTTTGAAATAATTTATCGAGCAATTCATTTTCAATTTTGAAATCAAGAGTTTCGTTATTTGAGTTAAGAACATAATTTTTTATTAAAGTATCTGGGTTAATTGCCAAATCATCGTCGGAAAAACCCAAATTTTTCCATTGCTTATAACTCTTTTCTGACATCCAATTAAAATGATCTCTTAAAATAAGGATGGGAAAATTAATATCTACTTGATCAAATGATTTTTTTAACTGAGACCAATAAACCAGTTCTGATGGACCCCCAACATAAACTAAATTGGGAAGTAATAGCTCTTGGTAAATAGGACGCATTAAAACATTAGGGCTAAATTTTTCTGGAGAGCTATTTAATAAACTCAAAATCTCCTCCAATTTTAGATTACTATCCCCTATTTTGAAAACATTATTTTCAAAAATTATTCTATGTCTTTTTTTATCCTCTAAGAAAAATAAATTTAGGACTCTTGGATTGATTTTAGGTTCATAACCTAAAGAACGAAGCTTATTATTGGTGTTTTCTACCGAATTATATATAAACTGTTTTTCCAATTCATTTTTAAAAACGGGAAGAAATAACTTTTTCAACTTTACATCATCTGCATCTATTACAATTAAATTTTCTTTTTCAAAAACCTTAGAAATCCAGTATCTAGTGGCATTAGCCCAGTTTTGTTGATTCAAAGAAGCCGAGAAAATAGATTCTAAGTTTTTAAATCTAAAATCGTTTTTAAATAAATCTCTTAAAGATTCCAATATTGGTGAAAATATTTCAGGATTTAATTTACCAACACCTATACCATCTTCTTTCACAACAGAAAGATTTTTATTAAATATATTTAAAGAGCTTATTTCTTGAAAATCATGGTCTTCAGAAGCCATCCAAAAAAGCGGAATAAAATCAAAATCTTTAAACTTTAATTTTAAATTTTCTGCTATTGTAAGTACCGAAATAATCTTGTGAATAAAGTACTGTGGTCCTCCAAAAACACAAAGTTGATGACCAGTAGTAATGGTAAAAACTCCTTTATTTTTAATAGCTTTTAAATTTTCAGGTATTTTTAAACCTGTCTTGGAATATTGAGAACTTATAACTTGATATAATACTTCTCTATTTTCAATACTAATATCTCTTTTCTCTAAGAAATCACGATCTATGTGACTTAATTCTGTTCCATTATGGAAAGAACTCAAATTAGAGTCTTTTTTAAAAAGATCCAGTAAAATTGGATTCTTATAAAATGAATTGAAAAGAGGAATCTCTACCATAAATGAAATTTAGAAGAAATTTAAGAATACATTACTAATTTCTTTATCCCGAAGCTAAAAAAAATATGAATGAAAATATTAAATTAGAAAATATTATAAGAATATGAAACGTATTCAATCTTTGAAAAACACATTAGGTCCGGGAATTTTATTTGCCAGTACTGCAATTGGAGTATCTCATTTGGTTCAAAGCACCAAAGCTGGAGCAATGTTTGGATTTGGGCTATTATGGGCTGTAATAGCAGCTAACGTATTAAAATATCCTTTCTTTGAGTTTGGTTCACGATATGCAAATGCAACTGGCACAAGTATAATTGAAGGATACCAAAAACTTAGCAAATGGGCATTATGGACCTATTTCATAATAACTATTTCTTCCATGTTTTTTGTATGTGCTGCAGTTGGAAAAGTAACTACAGGATTTATGGAGAATTTATTTCATCTAGATAAAATAGGACTTAGTAGTAGCGCTTCTAGTATTTTAGTTTTTGTTATTTGCGGAGGCATTTTGATTATTGGAAAATTTAAAATCCTAGATAAACTGATTAAATTAATCGGGATAGTTCTTCTATTATCTACCCTTACTGCCTTTGTGCTTTGTCTTTTTCATGGACCTATTAATAAAAGTATAGATTTAATTAGTGAACCATTCATAAGTAAAGAGGCATGGTTTTTTCTTATTCCTTTAATGGGTTGGATGCCAACAGCTGTTGATTTGAGTTCATGGAATAGCTTATGGACCGTGGAAAAAATAAAAAGTTCTAACTATCACCCTGCATTAAAAGAGACACTTTTTGAATTTAATTTTGGATATATATTTTCTGGAATTCTTTCAATTTGTTTTGTTACTCTTGGGGCATTTTTAATATACGGAACCCCTGAAATAATAGAAAAGTCTAGTCACTTGTTTGCCCATCAAATAGTAAATCTTTACACAAAGATATTTGGAAGTTGGAGTTATTTAATTATTGCATCTAGTACTTTTTCAATCATGTTTGGAACCTGTATTGCTGTATTTGACGGATACGGAAGAGTACTTGATAAAACAACAGAACTTCTTTTCCAAAAGCGCACCAAACTAAAAAATAAATATAGTATATGTATTCTAATTTTAATTATTGGTACTTTCTTAATAACCTATGAATTTGATAAATCTGGTGATTTTGGAATTTTAGTAAATTTTGCAACCTCTATTTCTTTTCTTATTGCCCCTATAATTGCAATTTTTAATTATTTAGTAGTCAATAGGTATTTAGATAATAAATTTGTTCCTCCTAAATGGTTGAACTATTTATCTATAATTGGAGTTTTATATTTAATCCTATTTTCAATTTTGTACCTTTTTAAAAATTATCTGTTTACATGAAATATTTATTTAACTGTCTTTTACTCACAGTAATTTCATTCTCTAGCATATTTGCTCAAAAATTAACTACATCTTCCACTTATGTAAAACGTACGGTTAATTTAAAAGAAAATATAGATCATTGGAAAGCAAGTGTTCAATCCATGCAAATGACAAATCCTGGAGGTAATTCGTACAACGATTTTTTAATAATCCAAAAACAAATTCAAACCCAAAAATATCCAAGAAAAAAATCATTAAAATCTTTAAATAAATCTCCAAACATTCCATCTTTTAATATTGAAAATGGATTTGAGGGAAATTTATACAATAACAAAGTTCCCAATGACAATACCTTAGCCATTTCTAACGAAGGTATTATTCTCGCTGGGATTAACTCTTCGTATATAATTTATGATACAAATAATGACTCTTTACTTTTAAGTAGTACCTTGAATTCAATGACCTTAGATTTTATGAATTTAAGATTTGTTAAAAAATACGATCCAAAGTTTATTTATGACCACAAAGAAGACAGATTTATTGTCGTATTTCTTGTTGGAAACAAACCACTTAACAGTCATGTTTGCGTAGCTTTCTCCTCGTCAAGTAACCCAATGGACGATTGGAACGTTTACATGTTAGAAGGCGATGCTTTGTCCACTGGTCATTGGACAGATTATCCAGCTATTTCTGTTACTGAAGACGATTTATTTATAACAGGAAATTTATTGTTAGATGGAGTTAGCTGGCAACTTGGTTTCAATCAATCTATTATTTGGCAAATTGACAAGGAAAATGGTTATTCAGATGCTGATTCTCTTTCTTTTAACCTATGGTCAGATATAAAAGATGACTCAATAAACATAAGAAATATTCATCCAGTAAGAGGTGCAAGAGAACTGCAAGATAAAAACCAATATTTATTAAGTAATAAGAATTTTTCTTTGGAGAGTGATAGTTTGTATTTAATAAAAATTGAGAATAGCCAAAAATCTTTGAACTCTGAATTATCGATTCAAAGAATTACTTTGGACAACCATTACTTTTTAAGTCCCAATGGAAAACAATACAACGGAAAGGAATTGGCTACTAATGATTCTAGAGTTTTAGGAGGAATTATTGACAGAGATTGGATTCAATTTGTACAACACTCTATGGATACAAATTATGGAACATCTGGGATTTATCATGGAATTATTTACAATTACGATACTAACCCTTATGTAGAATCAAAAATCATTTCAGATTCAATTATAGATTTTGGATATCCAAATATTGCCTCTACAGGAATAAATCCTAACGAAAAAGAATGTGTAATCGGCTTTAATTACACCTCTATTAACGATACCAATGGTGTTTCGTGTGTCTATATGAACAACAATGAAATATACAGCAACTTTACCAAGCTTCATAGAGGAAATAGAGCCATAGACAGACTTAATGGAAATATAGATAGATGGGGTGACTATAGTGGGATTCAAAGAAAATACGATGATCCTTGCAGAACTTGGATTTCTGGAATGTTTGGAAAAATTGGTAGCAATGGTAGCTGGATAAGTAGTATTTCCACTTCAGATACATGTAGAGAACCACTTCCGCATTTGTTTCTTGAACCTGCATATAATCACGGGGTCTTATTTCCAAACCCAAGTAAAAACTTTGTTAATTATGATTTTAGTTTAGAAGAAAATTTAGATTTAAAAATATCTATTTTTAGTATAGAAGGAAAATTAGTAACTGTGCTTTATAACGATTTAGTAAATAGTGGTCCTAACAGACTTAGCTTTGATATAACCAAACTTAGAGTTGGTAGCTATCTGTTAATAATAGAAAATAATGACAATAGATTATTCACAAAAAAACTAATTAAAAACTAAATTAATTGGTCTCCGTATCCCATGTGTTTTGGCTAATGATTCCTCCATTTTTGAAATAACTCACGCCGTATTTAGATTTCACTTTTTTATACTCAGAACCTTTATTTCCACTTACCACAATTCTGACGATAGTTAACTCTGAAACATCTCCGTTCGAATCCTTGCGCTCATAGACCTTCTCAGTAATTCCTTGAGGAAACTGTTGTGCTAACTTTTGAACATTAATAGAAGATGCTTTTTTAACCGAAATCCCCTTAGACTCTTCGAGATATTGGGCGTTTAAATAATCTTTATTGAGATCAGATTTATTGAATTGTCCTTGAGAAGATAGATAGCTATCGGAATAAATTTCTAGATTGTAGGTGTTAGAAACTCTTTCGTCTTCACGATTTTCCCCATCTAAACTTAATTCGTCTTGATACATCTCATTAATAAAATGAAGATTGTAAACTTTATCAGTGCTAACATCTCCCCATATAGAGACCTTAGAAAGTTCTTTGTCTAAATAGTGATCTAGATTATAAGAATTGGTATTTCTAGGTTCATCTGCTAACAGAGCAAAATCAATTAGTTTGGAAATAAGGGTTTGAGAATTTTCAAAATTATTATAAGTATTACTAATATTTTTAATATTGATAGATGAATTTTTATTAAAAAAATCATTTTCATAGTATCCGAAAGATGGAATAATTTTAGTTTGTCTGGTCTCGTCTAAGTTGGATGTATTGTTATTAAAAAGACCTAACATATTTTCTGTAAAAACATGAACATTATAAGTAGAATTTTCAGAGTGACCCTCTTCGTCTTCGCTTATAATTGAAAGATCTTCTTTATAACTATCTATTTTATCAATTAAAAGATCTCTATTACTTAGTCTAGCAATATTTTCAATTTCAAAGTCTGTAAATAACAATTCATTTTCTATGGAATTTGAATAGGTAGTTGAAATTCCCCTATTCATCCATTCCAAGTCATTAACAGACTTATTGTCGTAAAATTTATCTACAACCAAATCGTTTTTAGCAATTATTTCAGATCTGAAAACTTCTTTATTTTCAAATAATTGGTTTTGTGTTTCAATTTTATTAAAATTCCTTGTTGTATTTTCTAAAGAAAATAAATAAATCTCGCCCATGTTAGACATATTCATTTCCTTGTAATCAACAACTTTAGGAATATTATTCCATCTAGTATCATTACTATTTTCAAAACTTTTCTGAATATTTTTATAAAAAACACTTATTTGATCATTTTGAAGACTTGTTTTTAATTCTTGTTGAGACCTGTTTTTAACTGAAAATTGTTCTGCAACATTTTTTTTAAAGTCAGCATCTTCTCCCAATTTTTCAAAATCATCTGATTTTTCAGAACCCATCATTCTATCTATTTGATCTTCGCTATATTTTCCAGAAACTTCTTTTCCGTACATCAAACTATAGCTATTTAATATAGATTGGTTGCTGGATAAACCATTAGAAACATCTTGGTCCATAAGCTTATTTATTTCAGCAACTTTCCCAATATGGTCTTTTCCCTCAGGATTCACTTTTGAAGCATTTTGAAAGGATTCAATTGCTAAAGAATAGCTTTTAGAAGAAAGATATCTTTTGCCTTGCTTAATTAATGAATTATATTGGTTATTTTTCTCCATATTATTAAGGGCAGTTATTTTGGCTTCTGAAACTTGTTTTATCTTTTCTTTTGGAAGAGTCTCATCAGGTAAAACTGACCATGCTTTCCTGTAATAAATTATAGATTTATCAAAATTCTTATCGTTAAAAAACTTATCAGCTTTGGTTATTAAATTATTGTATTTTTCCTTAGCCTTACTGCTAAATTGTTCTACCATTAATTTTTCTATTTCTAATATTTTTGAATTAGGGATGGGATCGTTGGGCATAATTTTACTGGCCTGTAAGTAAAATTCTTTTGCTTTACTTAATTGATTATTGGCTTTGGCATCCTCCGCTTTTAGAATCAGACCATCAAACTTCACTTTAATGGCAGTATTTCTCTTTTCATCATTTTCTTTAGTAGAAAGTTCTGATAACAACTGATTAATTTCAACTATTCTTTGGTTAGGGTAATCATTGGTGAAATCAATTTCTCTAGCTTTTTTGTATAAATCTCTTGCTTCTCCGTACTTCTTATTATTGAAATTTTCATCTGCAATTTTAATTACATTATCGTACTTCATTTTGATTTGGTCCTCGTCCTGCTTGGTTAAAGCTTTTTCAATAATTGCAATTTGTTCATCTGGATAAGTATTTTGAGGAAGAATTAATTTGGCTTTTTGATAAGCTAACTTTGCTTCTAAATATTTGTTTTCATCTCTTAATGCATCTGCTCTAGAAATTATATTTTGATAGTTCTTTTCTACTTCCTCTTTGGACTGAATCTCTCCTAGTTTCAATTTTATTTCAGAAAGTTTCTTTTTTGGATAGTATTCGTTGGCAAATAAATTAAGAGCATCTTGGTATTTGGACTGAGATTCAATAAAATTATTTTCTGTAAATAGTTGATCGGCTTTTTTAATCAATTCTTCATATTCACTTCTTTTAGATGCTTTTTGGTCACTCAAAGATTTTAAATCATTTAATTTTAAATTAATTTCTTCTATTCTTTGATTAGGATGTTCTTTGTTGTAAATATTTTTTGCAGATATGTAATGATTTAAAGCATCTTCATAACTCTCAGAACTAAATTCTTTGTCAGCTTGATTGATTAAAGTTTGGTATTCATTGTCTTTAGATTCTTTTTCAATAATTAATCTTTTAATCTCTCTTATTTTTTGGATTGGATAAGATTCATTTGGAGATATTTCGTTTGCTTCGTCGTATTTTTGTATTGCTTGTTCATAGGAAGAGTCTAACAATAATTCGTCAGCAGACTTAATCAAATTCTGGTACTGACTTTGGATAGTTGAATTGGCTTGTTCTGTAATCTTAAGATTAATTAAATCTATTTGTTGTTTTGAATAAGTATCTAAGGTTTTAATTTTAGCAGCCATTCTATATTTATCTATGGCCTCTTCCCATTTCTCATTATCTCTTAGTTTATCAGCTTGGGTAATTAATTCTTTAAATGAACTATCTGATTGATTTGAATTCAACTTTTGTTCTATTAAGTAGTTTAAATGTTTCAACTTTTGATCTACTGTTGAGTTGCTTGGAAAAAGCTCTTTTGCCTCTAAATATTTAGATTTTGACATATCGAAGTTTTCGGTTTTTATAGAATTATCTCCCTCATTAATTAGTGAATTAAACTTCTCTAATTTTTCTTTTGATTCTGCCAATGAAGCTTCTTGGTCATTAATTTTTTGTTCAATTATCTCTAATTGTTTTTTTGGATATTCTTGACTTTCGTCTACAGATAATGCATTGTTGTAATATTGTTTGGAAAGTTTCCAATTTTGACTTTTAAAACTAGCATCTGCATTCTTAATGAAATCTGAGTATTTCTTTAGTGACTCTTTTTGTTGATTGGCAATATGGGTAAGTTTTATTTTTATTTCATTAATTTTTTGGTCTGGGTAACTTTCGTTTTCTTTAATCTTTTTAGCTGACTGGTAGCTGGTTATAGCTTCCTCATATTTAGCTTCGTTAAATAAACCATCTGCTTTAAGTATTTCTGCTTGATAAGCTTTATTAGATTCTTCCATTTTAATTTTAGAATCAGCTATTTCCTTTAGCTTATCCTCTATAAAAGTTATTTTATCTGACGGATATTTTTCTTCGCTTTTAAGATCAAGAGCTTGTTGGTAGGTAGCTTTAGCCAATTGATATTCTAAGTTTTTTAATTGATTGTCTGCAGTTTTTAAAATGTTTTCATACTTACGGTCATTTTCAGAACTTGCAATTTGTTCTTTAATACCTTTTTCAGCAACCTTAATTTGGTCTGTTGGATGAGATTCATTGGGTTTTATCTTTAAAGCTTTTTTATAGTTAATAATTGATTCGTTAAAAGACTTCTCTAATAATTGAGCATCTGCTTTAGCAATTAAATTATTATATTCCTCTTCACTCTCTTTTTCGTTTGCCAACATTTTATTTATATCGTTTATTTTATCTTTTGGAGTTCTATCACTAGGATTGATTGTAGAGGCTTCCTTATACAAATCAATAGCTTGTTGGTAATTTTTATTATCGAATGCAGATTTTGCTGCGTTCATTTTAAGATTGAATTTTTCTAATATTTCTTTTTGTGCTGCTAAGTTATTTGCATTTTCGACCTGTTTAATTTTGTCATAAGCAATTTGATTACCCGGATTTAATTCTTTTGCTTTGTTGTAATTGTCTAAAGCCAAGGTATTTTTTCCAGTAGAGAGGGCATTGTCACCTTTAGCTATCAATTCATTATATTGTTTGTTTAGTTCCTTTTCTTGACCAATAAGCTCTAGATTTTTCTTTGCTTTTTCAATCTTATTTTCTACCAAATCATCTTTATGGATTTTTAAAGCTTCTTCGTATTTCAAAATTGCTAAAGAATAATCTTCTTTGTTTAGAGCATTATCTCCTTCGGATAAGAACTTATTAAATTGAGACTCTTTTAACTTTGCTTGCTCCTCTATCGCTTTAAAATGTCTGTCAATTTCGTTTTTCCTTTGTTTATTGTAGACATTATCTAAAATTAAATTGCCATCAATAATTCTAATTTTACCTACGTGCTGATCTGAAACAACAGAATAGTCTATCTCAGGCTGTATACTTTGAAGTGTAATTGGTATGGCAAATGGTTGAGTGCTTTGTTCCTCTTTGAAATAACCAGTTTTAGAGTCTATTAGGATAGATTTAGTTGCATAGTTATCTTTTGAAAAAGTGATTATATATATATATCCATAAGGAATTTCTACAGCATCGTACTTACCTTTAGTAGAAGTAGAAACAGATTTAAAAACTTGATTGTCTTGTTTTATTTCAACTTTTACTCCACCTAGTTTTTGATAGTTTTCATCATTTACACTACCAGCAATAACAATGAAGGGATCTGAAGCATTTTGAGAGTAAATAAAGGAAGTGCTCAGACCAATATATAGTACAATAATAGTTAGTATAAAACGCTTCAAATCGGTGTGTTTTTACAAATATCAACAATTAAAGTGTATCTATCAACAATAATACTTTCAAATAACTAACTAAAAACTATGGAAAAGGTATAAAATTAAGTTATTTGAAAATTGCTCTAGCAATTGCCAAAGACTTTTCAAGAGAGACATCATCAAGTTGTAAATTTTGAGATTTACCGTTCAAAAATTCAATCATTTTTTCGGTAGCCAAATTTCCAACTAAATCATCTTTTGCCATTGGACATCCACCAATTCCAAGGAGAGAACCATCAAATCTATTGCAACCTGCATCGTATGCAGATTGGAGTTTGTCAAAATAATTATCTGGACTTGAATGAAGATGAGCACCGAACTCAACTTTTGGAAATTCTTCTACAAGCTTGCTGAAAAGCCAAGTTATTACATTAGATGTACTAGAACCAATAGTATCGCTCAAAGATAAAATATCAATTCCAAAGTCTTTTAATAACTTTTCAACCCAATGAGCCACTATATATATACTCCACTGATCACCATAAGGATTACCAAAAGCCATAGAAAAATAAGTCACTAATTTTTTATTATTTTTCACACATAAATTCTGAATTTTTTCTAATCTTATTAAGGATTCTTTAATACTAGAATTTATATTTCTTTTTTGAAAAGTTTCAGAAATTGAAAAAGGGAAACCTAAATAAGTTATTTCATCAAAATCAACAGCTTCTCTAGCCCCTCTTTCATTTCCAACAATCACCAATAACTTGGTTGGGGAATTACCTAAATTCAAACTTTTAATTACATCAGATGTGTCTGCTAACTGAGGAACTTTTTTCTTTGAAACAAAACTACCAACATCAAGTGTATCAAAACCTACTTTTAAAAGTTCGTTGAAATATTCAATCTTTTTTTTAGTTGGAATAAAACTAGAAAAACCCTGCATAGCATCTCTAGGACACTCTATTAATTTCATAGGGATTTTTTATTGAGTTAAGGTACCAAAAGCTGTTTTACAGTTTTACTATTATTAATATTGGTAGAAAGAGAATATATGCCAGAGGATAAATCAATTTCACTTAAATCAAGTACTAGTTGGGTATAATTTGGACCATAAAATCCTGCATTTAATAGAATTGACTTACTGTAAATCAACTGACCTAGAGGATTAAATATTTCAAAGTAAGTTTCTTGATCTTCTAGTAATTCAAAAATTAAATTTACTTGATGATTAGAATTAATAGGATTCGGGCCAAAAAGAAGATCTTCAGAATTACCAAGAGGATCAACAGGTGGATTTGTGGTTCTTAATTGTCCAAAATATGGTGTTTTGTTATAAGCGTTTATAACAATACTCAAAGTGTCAATAGTATTAATTGAATCAAAATTAAAATCTACTTGGCCGTTTAACACATTACTTTTTCCAATTAGAGAATCTCCGTTCCATAGTGTTACAGCAGCATTTTCAATATCACATAGGATAGTAGTAGATGTCAATCCAATCTCTTCTGTTTCGCTATGCTCCACTACAAAATCACTAGGAATGTCAGATCTAAATAAGGTTGTTGGATCTCCAAACAAAACCCAAGTTTCAACTACTTCTTTTCCTGGATTTGGATAATCGTCCAACATTTTCATTTGCCCGCTATAAAAAAGAGCGCCTATTGAATGCATTTTATTATTTGGATAAGACTCTACCAAAATATCCACTATTTCATCTTGAGATGCCATTGGAGGTGCCCAAGACATTAAAATAGAAGAACCAGCAGCTGCTATAGCACCAGTGGGAGAACCAGAACTACTTGCTCTTTGCCATGCTTCGGAAATACAGGTCCCAGATGTGAAAGTTCCATTATTACAGGCAACGGAAACGACAAATGGATATTTACCATTATTGGTTGCAGAATTGATGTGAGAACTTGAATAATTTCCAGATGAACATGTATTTATATCTCCATGTCCAGTGTAATTAAATAATGAAATACCGCCATTTACTGCATTGGAAATTATAGTAGAATTCGGATTTCCGTTGGCATCCTCTCCACCGTGTGTTCCATCGTAAAATTCAAAAACATTTTGGTAGCCGTAATTTAATAAATCTGTTCTTATATTTCTTAAATGTTGCCAATCTGCTTCTCCATCATCTCCGTATCCAGCACCTTCGTTAGAACCTAGTCCTATAGCATTTAAATAGTAGTCGGAAGTATCTGGATTTGTCTCGTATTCTAAATTTCTTTGAACAATATTATTTAAATCTGTCAAATTAGAGGGACTGAATCTTCCAACGTATATATCTGGGTACCAATCGTTAGAATTTGAAACCAAGCCGTACTTTGCATCAGACCATTTTGTTTCGGACATCCATCCTCCAGTTGAACCAGCATCATATGCTGCGACTTTATTGTGGTCACCTACAATTAATAAATATAAAAAATCTGTATTTTGTTGGTAGTAGGTTCTTACGTAGTTATAAATACTGCTCTGGTTATTTCCAATATCTGCAATATCAACAATAACCACTTCTCTACCCGATTGTCTTTTCCACTCAATAAAAGGAGCTAATTCATTGAAATATTCTGAAGGAGATATTATTAACATACTCCCTTCTTGGCCAATAGAATTATATCTGGTTGGAGAATAATTTAAATAACGTCTTTGGTAAGAACTTTTTAGCTCATTTAAAACATTTTCATCATTGATTCGAACTAATTCGTTATTTCCTTTTACAGATTGGTTAAATTCAATTTTAACAACTATTTTATTGTAAACCTTAAGTGTTTTTTGAACTGGATTATATTGAAATGGAACAAAGTTTAAAGTTTGCCCCCTTAAATCTCTCTGTATGTAGGGTTCACTAAGTGAAAAAATACTAGATGGATAATCCTGATCTAGTTCGTATAATGGACCTTTATTAAATGGAATTAAACTAGGGTCTATATTTCTGTATAAATTACCTTTGGAAGGAATTATACTAACACTTTCAATTACAGAATACTTAGAATCTACAATTGTAAAATTGCTAACTCCAGTTTCAGGAAGTTGAATATTGGAGGTAAATTTTAATAATTCGGGCTCTCCTAAATTAAGGATGGGTCTTCCACCTTCAACCACCAGTTTTTTATGCTGAATGGAGTTGATTGTTTTGGAATCAATAAGAGAGTAATTATTGAGCTGATACTCAACAAGAACAGAATTATTATCCTGGCTTATTAACTTAATATTGTAGGGGTTATTAGCAAAAAAGTTTAAATTAATTAGTAAAAAAAATGGTACAAGTATATTTTTCATGACTTAAATGTAACAATAATATGAGATTTTAAAAATTTGTGAAGATTTTTATTTGAACAATGCAATGTTTTTTTTACAATGAGATCTTAAGTATTATATTCGCAAACAATGAATCACGAAAAAGAAATAAACAAAAGAAGAACTTTTGGAATTATATCTCACCCTGATGCTGGGAAGACTACCTTAACAGAGAAACTCCTTCTTTTTGGTGGTGCTATACAAAGTGCTGGAGCAGTTAAAAATAACAAAATAAAAAAATCTGCTACGTCTGATTTTATGGAAATTGAAAAACAAAGGGGAATAAGTGTTGCTACATCGGTAATGGCCTTTAATTATAGAGACAAGCAAATAAATATTTTAGATACTCCTGGACATAAAGATTTTGCGGAAGACACCTACAGAACTCTAACTGCTGTAGATAGTGTAATTATGGTAATAGATTGTGCAAATGGTGTAGAGGCACAAACAGAGAAATTAATGGAAGTTTGCAGAATGAGAGATACACCAGTGATTGTTTTTATTAATAAAATGGATCGCGAAGGAAAAGATGCATTTGATTTGTTGGACGAAATTGAATCTAAGCTAGGTATAAAGGTAAAACCAATGAGTTGGCCAATTGGAATTGGAGCAACTTTCAAAGGGGTTTACAATATGCATAAAAAGGAACTGAATTTATTTAGTGGAAATAAAACAAGTATTGAAAAAGAGGTTTATAATCTAAATGGAATACAAGACCCTTCCCTTTCAGATTTTATTGGCGAAGAAGCAACTAAGGTTTTAAAAGAAGAAGTTGAACTTATAGACGGTGTTTATGGTGATTTTAATCAAGAAAAATATTTGGAAGGAAAAGTTGCGCCTGTTTTTTTTGGGTCTGCTTTAAATAATTTTGGAGTTCAAGAACTTTTAGATTCTTTTATTGAAGTATCTCCTACTCCCCTAGGAAGAAATACAGAGTCAAGATCTGTTGAACCAAATGAAGAAAAGTTTAGTGGATTTGTATTTAAAATTCATGCTAATATAGACCCCAAACACAGAGATAGAATTGCTTTTTTAAGAATAGTTTCGGGTAAATTTGAAAGAAACAAATTTTACTTGCATACTAGACATCAAAAAAAAATAAAATTTCCCAATCCTACTAGTTTTATGGCTTCTTCAAAATCTGTTGTAGATGACGCATATCCTGGTGATGTAATAGGCTTATACGATTCTGGAACTTTTAAAATTGGAGATTCACTTTCCGAAGGTGAAATATTAAATTTTAAAGGAATTCCCAGTTTCTCACCAGAAATTTTTAAGGAAATCCAAAACGATGACCCAATGAAAAGCAAACAGCTGGACAAAGGCCTTATACAATTAACAGATGAAGGAGTAGCCCAATTGTTTGTTATGCAACCTGGAAATAGAAAAATTATTGGTACGGTAGGTGAACTTCAATTTGAAGTGATTCAATACAGACTAAAGCAAGAATACGGAGCTAGTTGTAGCTTTGTGTCCAGAAACTTTTTTAAAGCATGCTGGATGACTAGTTCAAAGAAAGATACTATTCAAGATTTTATAAAAAGAAAATCTACCAATGTTGCTTATGACAAGGACGAAAACCCAGTATTTCTAGCGCCAAGCCCTTTTTTATTAGCTCAAGCAGAAGGAGATTATCCAGAAATAACATTTCACAAAACATCTGAGTTTAAACTAGATGAATAAAGAAATTAAATCTTTTAATTTAAGAGTTTACGCATTAATTATTGATGAGGAATATATTCTTGTGAGTAGAGAACTTATTATGGGGAAATACCTTTATAAGTTTCCTGGAGGAGGCCTCGAATATGGTGAGGGACTAATTGAGGGTCTTCAAAGAGAAAGTATGGAAGAAATGAACCAAAACCTTAAAGACATTGAGCACTTTTATACAACAGATTTCTATCAACAAAGTCAATTTGATTCTAAAGATCAGTTAATTGCTATTTATTACAAAGCAAAATTAACTTCAAAAATCAATAATAAATTAAAAGTACCCATAAAAGATTTTCCAGTATTTGAATGGAAAAAAATAATAGATTTTTCTGAAGAAGACTTGCATTTCCCTACAGATAAGTTCGTCTTTAATCTTTTAAAAAATCACAATATTGACTGACCATTTAAATCTGTTGTTAAAACATCACTGAAATAATCGTGAAATGGCAAAAGTAATTTAAAATGATTATTAACAGAATCTCTAAAATTATCTTCTAAAACCATTTCATCTTGGAAGTTTTTAACAAAAATAAATTGCTTATATCTCAATAAGTCAATATTTGGATGATTTTTATCGAATCCTTTTGGACAGACCTTAAGTGAATTTCCATGGATAGCACCCCACTTTTTAGTAATTTTCTTATTTTCAATGACTTCTCTAAAATAATCCCCATCAGATTCAATTTCTTTTCTAATTCTATACAAATCATCTTTATTTGGATTCCAAAAACCACTTGCTATAAAAGTGTTTCCTGGCTGTATATGAATATAAAATCCGCCTCTATACTTAGGTTTAGTCCTATGAAAAGCTATTGCAAAATGGGTTTTATACGGTGTTTTATCTTTCGAAAAACGAACATCTTTATAAATTCTAAAAACTTTAAAAGATTCCCATTTAAATTGGTCTTTATTATTGTCAAAAAAATTACTGAAATATTTTTTAACATTAGAATTATGAGTGTCAAAAGTTGACTTATTGTCTTTAAACCAAGGCCTATTGTTATTTTTTTTTAATTTTTTTAAAAATTCAAATATTTCGGGTTCTAAATTCATGCTGTTATTTTTTAAATAAATTATTTAAGTTTTTAAATGCTTTAAATTCAAGGGCATTGTTGGAAGGGTCTAAGAAAAACATAGTTGCTTGTTCACCAGGAAGATTTACAAACCTGATGTAGGGTTCTACAACAAATTTTATTTTCTTAGATTCCAATCTTTCTTTAAAATCTACCCACTGTATCATGGATAAAACTACACCAAAATGTGGTACTGGAACTCCATGACCATCAACATAATTGTTATTTGAAATTGTTTTTTGGTTGGTTTCATGAATTACTAGTTGATGACCAAAAAAATTAAAATCCACCCACTTTTCTGCTGATCTACCTTCTTGAAAACCCAATATTGAAGAGTAAAATTCTTTTGCTATTTGCAAGTCATGAACTGGAATAGCCAAATGAAAAGGGTTTTGTTCAACAGAATTATTCATAGAATTTTAAAAAAATTAACAATATTTTACTACAATAACTTTCGTCTTAAGTATATTTGTAAAAGTATTAAAAATTAAAAAAAAAATATGTCAAATTTTGTAGGAAAAAAATTTCCAAGTATTGAGGTTGATGCCATGAATGAAATGGGTGATACATTTAAAGTTAACGTTCTAGAAGAAGCAGTTAAAAACAAGAAAAAAGTAGTTCTATTTTGGTACCCAAAAGACTTCACCTACGTATGTCCTACAGAATTACATGCATTTCAAGAAGCGTTACCAGAATTTGATAAAAGAAACACTATTCTAATTGGTGCTTCATGTGATACACCGGAAGTTCACTTTGCATGGTTGAGCACTCCAAAGGACAATGGTGGTATTGAAGGAGTAACCTACCCAATTTTAGCAGATGCTAATAGAAATTTAGCAAATATTTTAAAAGTATTGGATACTACTAACGAAAGATACGACGAGGAATTAGATGCTGTTCAAACTGACGGAAATAGTACTCCTTATAGAGCAACATTTATTCTAGATGAAGATGGAATGGTATTCCACCAAGGAATGAATTTTTTCCCTGTAGGTAGAAACATAAATGAATTTTTAAGATTGATTGATGCTTATGCGCATAACCAAAAATTTGGTGAAGTTTGTCCTGCTAACTGGGAAGAAGGTAAAGATGCAATGAAAGAAAACAGAGACGGTGTAGCAGATTACCTTGCAAAACATTAATGGTTAGCGAATTAAATACTGATACTCTTCAAGAAGAAATTCAGAACAACGAAAAAGTTCTTGTTCAATATTCCGCTGGTTGGTGTGGAAACTGTAGAATAATGAAACCAAAGTTTAAGAAAATGTCTTCAGAAAATGAAAATATGCATTTTTTGATGGTAGATGCAGAGAAAAATCCTAATTCTAGAAAATTAGCAAACGTTTCTAACCTACCTACTTTTGCTTTTTTTAAAAACGGAGAATTAGTTAACGAAGTACAGACGAATAAAGCAGACGTATTATTAAATTTTGTAGATGAGGCTGCCAATCATTAAACATCTTGTTGAATTTATTGAGCAAAACGATGCTGACTATATTGAAGAAACAATATCAGTACTTGAGCATTTAACTGAAAATTCTAATATTAAAGATCAGGAAATAGATGTTATAGGAGAACTGTTATCTAACCTTTATGGCTCTATTGAAGTTGTTAAAGACATTGAAGGAGGAGAAGATAAAAAGAATGCTTTGAATAAATTCATGAAAAGGGTTCAAGGCTCCATTAAATAATTCATTTTTTCATCGATAAAAAAAAGGCCTCTAATTTTAGAGGCTTTTTTTATTCAGCGGAGAGACAGGGATTCGAACCCTGGCAACGATTGCTCGTTGACAGCTTAGCAGGCTGTTGCATTACCACTCTGCCACCTCTCCGAATAAGTATGCAAAATTAACATAGTTTTTGAATTGAACAATATTTAATATATCAATTTCAAATATTAAATAAAAAATTTATTTTATTAAATTAAGTAGAATAAATAAGAAAAATTAAAACTAAATTTAAAGATGAAAAATGTAGTAATAGTAGCAGCAAAAAGAACTCCAATGGGTAGTTTTGGAGGTTCTCTTTCCTCAATATCCGCAACAAAATTGGGTGCAGCAGC